>JBGPOC010000087.1:0-8038 GCA_041487825.1 Candidatus Dormibacteraceae bacterium
CTTTCACGTCGTCGAGCTGGGTGATGACGTCTCCCGGCTGCAGGCCGGCAGCCGCGGCGGGGCCGGTCTTGTCCACGGTGACCAGCCGGCTTCCCTCCGGCAAACCGGCGAGGGCGGCTTCCTGCCGGCTGAGGTCGGTGCTAGTCGCACCGAGCGACGAAACCACCACCTGGCCCGTGGTCAGGATCTGCTGCACGTCGTCCTGGATGTCCGCGACGTTCAGGGCGAAGCCGCCCGACGCGCTCGACCCCTGCGACTGCATCGCGACGCCGACCACCTGACTGGCGACGTTAAGCAGTGGGCCACCCGCCGTGCCCGGACCGATGGCAGCACTGGTCTGGATGGTGTCGCTGATCTCCGTGCTGCGCGAGGACACCGGATCGGACACGGTGACAGGGCGGTGGAGCGCGCTGACGTAGCCGGGTGTCACGGCACCTCCGTCGACCGGGCCCCCGACGGCCACGACCACCTGGCCTTCGACGAGCGCCGTCGGGTCTGCGAACGCCAGGGTGGGCAGGCCGCTGACCTGGTCGACCTTGAGCACCGCGACGCCCGTCTCGCAGTCGTAATCGACCAAACGCGCGCTGTGCAACCCGCCGTCGCCCTCGAGCAGCACCGTCATCTGGCTCGCTCCCGCGATCACGCTCACCGTGGTCACGACATAGCCGTCAGAGGTGACCAGGTAGCCGGATCCGCGAGCAACTCCGGGCTGGCCCTGCGTCACCACGCTCACGACGGCGGGACCCGCCTTGGCGGCGACCTGGATGATCGCCGACTCCTCGGAGATGGTGACGCCCGACCGCAGGTTGACCTGCTGCGTGTTCGTCCGCGACTGGATCTGAAGGATGCCGAGAGTGACCCCGGCCGCCACCAGCGCGGTCACCACCACGCTCGCGATCACAACCAGGATGGGTCGCCAGATGTTGCGCCGGGGCGCCTGCCGATCATCCGGGCGCGACTCGCCCCGCGGTTGGATCACCGCTCCAAGTTTAGGGAGCGGCTGGAATCAGCACGGCCCCGACGGCGCCGGCGCGGTCAGGCGCCTTTGAGCTAGCTCGGGTACCAGGTGAGGACCAGCTGCCGGTTCGGTTCGAAGCCGGACGACCGGTAGAGCCGGACCGCGGCCTCGTTGTCGGGGCGCGTCCAGACGTAGCCGAGCGTCACCTGCCGCTCCTTGAAGAGGCGCACGGCCTGCTCCATCAGGAGCTCCCCGACCCCGCGGCCGCGGTGCTCGGAGGCGACATAGACCTCGGCCACCTCACCCTCGAGGCCGGTCCCCGGATCGAAGAGGACAATCCAGCAGAATCCGACAATCTGGCTCGCCTCGTCTCTGACGGCGTAGATGACGTTTTCGCCCACGAAGCTCGACGGGACCGTGCTCAGGTGGTTCTCGATCTCCCCGCGGCTCAGCTGCGGGTGGTCCGAGTAGTGGGCCTGCTCCCCCAGGTGAAGCTCGACCAGGAGCGGCCGGACGTGGGCGTAATCGCCCACGGCAAGGCGCTCGACACCCAACGTCTTCATCCTTCTCGATGGTAGCCGAGGGGCCACGGAAACGCGCGGGGTGAGGTCGGCATCTCCGACCTCAGCCCCGGGGCCTTATCCTCGGCGGATGCCCGAGAAAGACATCAAGGTGCATTTGCTGCAGACGCTGGCCGAATCCGAGCGGCGCGAACGCGAGCTGCAGGAGCTCTGCGACGACCAGCCCTCGAATCAACCGACGATGTGGACAGCCAAGGACCATTTGGCACATCTGGCCCACTGGCGACGCTATGCGACCCGCGTCCTGACGGCCGTGCACACCGGCGCCACGCCGCCCAGCGCGGATGACGTCGACGGGGTCAACTCCGAGGTCTTTTCGGCCAACCAGGAGCGCCCGGCTGCCGAAGTCAAAGCCGACGCTCGAGCCTCCTACTCAGAGCTGGTCGAGGCCATCGAGGCGTGCAGCGAAGCCGAGCTCCTGGCGCGGCGCACCGACCGCGACCTGCAGGTCTGGGAAGTCGTGCCACCCAACGGCCACCTTCACCTTGGCGAGCACCTGGGTTTCTGGTACGAGGCTCACGGCGACGACGAGGCGGCCGAGCGCGCCCAGCTGTGGACGCATAGCGTCCACGAAGCCGCCTTCACAGAACCCAGGAGCCGGGCTTTCGGCGAATACAACCTCGGGTGTTTCTACGCCCGGCGCGGGAGGATCGAAGAGGCTCTGCCCCACATACTGCGGAGCTTCGAGCTCCACCCCGGCCTGAAGGAGTCGGCGCGCACCGACAAGGACCTGAACCGCATCCGCGACGACGCGGCGGTGCGCGCAGCCCTCGAGTGATGACCAAGGCCTCGGCCGGTTAGCATCACGTAGCGTCCAGGAATCGCCGACGTAGCTCAGCTGGCAGAGCAGCCGCCTCGTAAGTGGCAGGTCGTGGGTTCGAATCCCACCGTCGGCTCCAGCTGGGCTCGGAAGGCGCCGTGAGAAAACGAGAATGGGTTTCGACGAACCAGCGGACCTGATCGGCAGCTGCGAGGCGACGTTGGACACACTCGGCTTGCTGGTCGGCGACATGAGCGAGGAGATCCAGGACAGCGATGGCGCATGGACGATCGCCCAGATCCTCAACCACCTCCTGGACACCGAACGTCGCTACTACGGCCGCGTGCGTCGCATGCGCAGAGAGGTCAGACCGAAGATGCGCGTCATGCCCGACCCGGACTACACCAAGCTGCCGGCGCTGCGCGCGTGGTCACGTTTCTACGACCTGCGCCGGCGCCACCTGCGCATGCTGCGATCGCTCGAGCGGGACGAGTGGCGCCGCGGAGGGACGCTCACGCCGGTGGGTCGCATCACAATCGCGTCGCTGGTGCGACACATGGCTGCACACGACGCGATGCACGTAGCCCAGATCGCACGGCGCCTCAGCGGCCGATCGGCATGACCGCCGGACGGCCGGCGTTCGGCTGCCACAGCAGCGAGACGAGCAGGAGAGCTTCGCCGATCAGGATCGGTATGGCCAGGACGACGAGCGCCAGCTGAAGCAAGGCGTAGCCCACGACGAGCAGGCCGACCTGCCAGGACGTCGCCCCACCGCGCAGGACGAGCCAGCCGGCCACCACCAGCATGAGGAAGTCCTGGAAGCCGAGATAAGGGGTGATCAGCAGCGAGCCCACGATCCCGGCCGCGATAGGGAGCTCCGGCCCCTGCCCGCGGTGGCGCCACGCCGCGGCGAGGGCGGCGGCCCCGACCAGCACCTGCGCCACGTTCAGCACGGGGCCGAGCCCGAGCACGCCGGAGATCGAGTAGCGCCTCGTGATGTCCCACGCAGGCGTTTGCGTCTGCGCGAGCACGTCGCGATAGCGGGTCAGTCCTTCCGGCCCGAGAAGGGCCAGCGCGACCAGGCCGATGATCAGCGTGACGACCACCCAGGCCCCGAAGGTCTTTGCATGACCTGAAACGAGGAGGCAGGCCGGGACCAGGAGCGCGAGCTGAGGCTTGAGGATGACGAGGCCGAGCGCCAGGCCGGCCCAGACGGGATGGTCGTGGCGAGACAACCACCATGCGCCCGCCACGGCCGCAGCGACCAACGCTCCCGGCTGGCCGACCATCACGCCGAAGGCGACCGGGAACACGCCCAACATCAACGCCAGATGCGCGGCCCTGACCAATCTCCCCTGCGGAGCGAGCAGGTACCAGGTCAAGCACAGCGCCGCGAGCAGCAGGATCGTCCAGATGACGAGCGCCTCAGCGAACGGCAGCGCCAGCAGCGGGGTCACCAGCCAGGCCAGCGGCGGAGGCGAGATGAAAGGCTGGACGTTGAACCCAGGCCCCAGGCCCTCCATCGCCGACCTCTGGGCGGCCAGGTCGTAGAGGTGGCCGTACCCATCCCTGATCCCGACGATCGCAGCCGCGTAGGCGAGCCGGAAGTCGTTTCGAACCTCGTACTGCGAGATGTAGGTGCCGGCCGCGACCCAGAGGTCCCAGCCCACCAGGATCAAGCCGACGAGCAGGCCGGACGCTGACCACAGCTGCCGCCGAGCGCGCACATATTCGACCACCGGAACAAAAGTAAAGGGCTCCGACCAAAGCCGGAGCCCTTATTCGCAGTTTCAGATTTCGCCGGTCAGTTGACTTCCCTGTAGTCAGCGTCGACGACGTCGTCTTCCTTCTTCTTCTCGCCGGATTCCTGGCCGTCGGATTGAGCTGACGCCGATGCGCCCGCGCTAGCCGCGCCGGCGCCCTGGTAGATGTGCTCGCCGATCTTCTGGAGCGACTCGTTGAAGTCGTCCATCTCCTTGCGCAGGGCGGCCGTGTCAGAGCCCTTCGCCGTGACCTTGAGCGACTCCAGCTTGGCGGTCACCTCCGTCTTGATGTCGGCGGGGATCTTCTCGTCGTTGTCCTTCATGACCTTCTCGGCCTGGTGGATCATGTGGTCGGCCTGGTTGCGGAGCTCGACCTCTTCTCGCTTCGCCCGGTCCTCACCGGCGTGCGCCTCAGCCTCCTTCACCATCCGATCGACCTCGTGCTTCGCAAGAGTCGAGGACGCCGTGATGGTCACGGACTGCTCGCGCCCGGTGCCCTTGTCCTGGGCCTTCACGTTGAGGATTCCGTTGGCGTCGAGGTCGAAGGTGACCTCGATCTGCGGCATGCCCCGCGGTGCGGGCGGGATGCCGTCGAGGTGGAAACGCCCGAGCGTGCGGTTGTCCCGCGCCATCTCGCGCTCACCCTGCAGAACGTGGACCTCGACGGAGGTCTGGCTTTCGGCCGCGGTCGAGAAGACCTGCGAGCGCGACGTCGGGATGGTCGTGTTGCGCTCGATGAGCTTGGTGGCCACGCCGCCCAGGGTCTCGACCCCGAGCGAGAGCGGCGTCACATCGAGCAGGAGGATGTCCTTGACCTCGCCCTTCAGAACGCCGGCCTGGATGGCGGCGCCGACGGCAACCACCTCGTCCGGGTTCACGCCCTTGTGCGCCTCTTTCCCGCCGAGCAGGTCCTTGACCAGCTTCTGGATGACCGGCATGCGCGTGGACCCGCCGACAAGGACCACCTCATCGATCTGTTGCGGCGTCAGGCTTGCGTCCTTCAGCGCGGCGAGGAACGGTCCACGGCAGCGCTCGGTCAGGTCCGACGAGAGTGATTCGAACTTGGCCCGGGTGAGCGTCATCTCGAGGTGCTTGGGCCCGGTCTGGTCGGCGGTGATGAAGGGCAGGTTGACCGTGGTCTCGAGACGGTTGGAGAGCTCGATTTTGGCCCGCTCCGCAGCCTCCGTGAGGCGCTGCAACGCCTGGCGGTCGGCCTTCAGGTCGATGCCGTTCGACTTCTTGAACTCATCGGCAAGCCACTCCACGACCCTTCGGTCGTAGTCGTCGCCGCCGAGATGCGTGTCACCGTTGGTCGACTTGACCTCGAACACGCCGTCGCCGACGTCGAGGACGGAGACGTCGAACGTACCGCCGCCCAGGTCGAAGACCAGGATGGTTTCGTTCGCTTTCTTGTCGAGGCCATAGGCGAGCGACGCCGCCGTGGGCTCGTTGATGATGCGGAGCACGTTCAGGCCTGCGATCTGGCCGGCGTTCTTGGTCGCCTGGCGCTGTGAGTCGTTGAAATAGGCGGGCACGGTGATGACCGCGTCGGTCACCTTCTCGCCCAGGTAAGCCTCGGCGTCAGCCTTCAGCTTCTGGAGGATCATCGCCGAGATCTCTTCGGGGGTGAACTCCTTGTCGGCGTTCGGGATCTTGACGACCACACGGTCGTCCTTCCCCGCCTTCACGTCGTAAGGGACGATCTTCCTCTCGGAGTCGACCTCGGCGAACTTGCGGCCCATGAACCGCTTGATCGACGAGACGGTGTTCTCCGGGTTGACGGCCGCCTGCCTGCGCGCAAGGTTGCCCACCAGCCGCTCACCGGACTTCGTGAAGGCGACCACGGACGGGGTGGTTCGAGAGCCTTCCGAGTTCGGGATCACGACCGGCTCGCCGCCCTCCATGACGGCGATGACGGAGTTGGTCGTCCCCAAGTCGATTCCTACGGTTTTCGGCATATGTCAGCTGTTCCTCCAGGCGCGCTTGTCGCGCGAATTTGAATGTCTACGTTTGATCTTGTTCCCCGGCGCAAGCGCATCAAAACCAGCTTTGCGGCCGGCCGCTCGTGTGCAGCCCCGCCGCCCCCCCTACGCTTAGTCTTGAACCGATGCCGATTTTCGAGCTCGATCCAGTCGACCAGATAGCCGTGGCCGCGGTCGGCCAGCCGGGCCAACGCCACTTCTACCTCCTGGCGAGCGGACGCGGCCGGACGCTCACGCTGGCTTGCGAGAAGGCCCAGATCCAGTCTCTGATCGTCCGCCTCCACCAGATGATCGAGGCGCAGGGGATCGAGGTGCCCGAGCGGGCCGGTCGCGAGCCGGCGCTGTCACCCGGCGAACCGGAGTGGCAGGTCGCCGAAATGGGGCTCGGCTACCACGAGGCCCGGCGGATGTTCGTGCTCGTGGCCAGCCAATCCGCCGCGAGCGAGGAGAGCCCGCCGGACGACGGGCCGAGCATCCGGTTCTGGCTCAGCCATCAGCAGGTCGTCGCCTTCTCCAAGCAGGCCGAGAAGGTCTTGACCTCCGGGCGCCCGCTCTGTCCCCGATGCGGGCTGCCGATCGATCCCGCCGGCCATCCATGCCCGGTCTCCAACGGTGCCCGGCCGATCTTCTAGCCGGCGGCCCTCACGAGAGGACCCTCGAGCAGCGGCAGTCATCGAGCGCTTGCTCGTCGAGCTGCCGGACTTGGAGCTCCTGGGCGTGCTCCGGGGAGCCTCCAACTACACCTTCCTGGCCGACCTGGGCCCTCACCCGCCTGCGGCCCTGAAGGTCGTCTACAAGCCCGCGCGTGGCGAGTCCCCGCTCTGGGATTTTCCGGCCGGCACCCTGTACCAGCGCGAGGTGGCCGCCTATGAGCTCAGCAAGGTGCTGGGCTGGCCGCGGATCCCTCCGACGGTGGTGCGAGAACGCGGGCCTCACGGGGTCGGCGCCCTCCAGCTCTACATCGAGGCCGATGGGAGACATTTCCTGAGCGAGCAGGCGTCCCAGCGCGACGCCTGGCTCAGGATCGCCCTGTTCGACGTGATCACGAACAACGCCGACCGCAAGTCGGGGCACTGCCTGCTCGATGGCGAAGACCGGGTGTGGGTCATCGACCACGGATTGACGTTTCACACCGACCCCAAGCTGCGCACCGTGATCTGGGACTTCGCCGGCGAGCCTCTGCCCGGTGAATTGTGCGGTGACGTCGAGGGCGCGCTGATCGAGCTGGAGAAGGGACTGCTCGCTGACGGGCTAGAACCGCTGCTCAGCCAGGCGGAGATGCGAGTCCTGAAGCGGCGGCTGCGTTCCATACTCGATCCGACGTGGCGGTTCCCCGAACCGACGTCCGCCTGGTCGGTGCCATGGCCGCCGGTCTGAACCGCCTGCTAACCTTCCGGGGCTGCGGATGAAGGTCTGGTCACGCGTCGTACTTGCTGCAGTGGGGGTTGCATTCGCGTTGTCTGCGACGGCCGCCTTTGCCGCCCAAACCGTGACGCCCGCCACGCCGAGCGCCCCAAGGAACCTCAAGGCAACCGCCGGCGATCAGCGGGTGACGCTGACCTGGAGCCGCCCGACCAGTGGGACTCCGGTCTTCTACCAGGTGACGACGACGCCCGCCGACTTCCCCCGAACGTCGATCACGACCACCAGCATCACTGCCACCCCTCTCACCAACGGAACCGCTTACTCGTTCGCGGTCCGCGCCTTCAACGGCTCGGCGTACGGACCTTCGGCCAGGATCTCGGCGACCCCGCACGCCACGCCGCCAGGCCCCCCCACCAACGTGTCGGCCACTCCGGGGCCAAGCACCGGCGATTACACGCTCACCTGGTCGCCGCCCACCTCAACCGGCTCGTCTCCTGACGGCTCCACGCCCACCATCAACCACTACACGGTGAGGGTGAGCCCTACCGCCGCCTGCAACTTCCTCGATCCGACGCAGAGCTGCCTCGCCTCGAACCTCGCCGACAACGTCACCTATACCTTCAAGCTGC
>JBGPOC010000088.1:0-8022 GCA_041487825.1 Candidatus Dormibacteraceae bacterium
CCCGCGCTGATCTGGGAGGGCGAACCAGGCGACACCCGCACCCTTACGTACGGCGAGCTCGACCGCGAGGTGTGCCGGCTCGCGGGCGCGCTGCGACGCCTCGGCATCCGCCCCGGCGACCGCGTCGGCATCTACATGCCGATGTGTCCCG
Organism: Candidatus Dormibacteraceae bacterium; assembly: GCA_041487825.1. Classification (GTDB taxonomy): domain Bacteria; phylum Chloroflexota; class Dormibacteria; order Dormibacterales; family Dormibacteraceae; genus Palsa-872. Next base: position 152 of record JBGPOC010000088.1, read on the forward strand.
AGGTCGCGATCTCAGTGCTGGCGACGGCCAAGATCGGCGCGGTCATCATCCCGATCTTCTCCGGCTACGGCGCCGAGGCGATCGCGACCCGGCTCCAGGACGCCGAGGCGAGGGTGCTGATCTGCGCCGACGGCTTCTATCGCCGCGGCCAGGTGGTGCCGATGAAGGAGACGGCCGACCGCGCCCTGGTCAGCTGCCCCACCGTGACCAAGGTCATCGTCCACCGGCGAGTTGTGCGCGAGATCCCCTGGACGCACGGTCGCGACCAGGTGTGGGAGGTGCTGCTCGAGGACGAGGCGACGCACGCGCCTACGCACGAACTCGACCCCGAAGACCCGCTGATGATCATCTACACGTCCGGAACCACCGGCAAGCCGAAAGGCACGCTCCACGTGCACGGCGGCTTCCCCGTGAAGACCGCGCAGGACATGGCGCACGGTTTCGACATCGGTTCGGACGACACGATCTTCTGGTACACAGACATTGGCTGGATGATGGGCCCCTGGCTCATCTTCGGGTCGCTGGCGCTGGGCGCCACGATGCTCCTTTACGAAGGCACGCCCGACCACCCGGCGCCCGATCGCATGTGGCGCATGGTCGCCGACCACAAGGTGACGGTGCTCGGGGTCTCCCCCACCCTCGTGCGCGGGCTCATGACGCACGGCGACGACCTGCCTGCCCGCCACGACCTGTCCAGCTTGCGCATCCTCGGCGGCACCGGCGAGCCGTGGAACCCAGAGCCGTTCAAGTGGTTCTTCGAGAAGATCGGCGGTGGCCGGATCCCGATCATCAACTACACGGGCGGCACCGAGATCTCCGGCGGGATTCTCTGTGGCAACGTCATCACCCACCTGCGGCCATGCTCGTTCGCCGGCCCGCTGCCGGGAATGGCGGCCGACGTCGTCGATGCCGATGGCAACTCGGTGCGCGGCGAGGTGGGCGAGCTCGTCATCCGCAACCCATGGCCGGGCATGACCCGCGGCTTCTGGGGCGACAGGCAACGCTACCTGGACACCTACTGGAGTCGTTTCGAGGGCGTATGGGTCCATGGCGACTGGGCCTACGCCGACCCCGAGGACGACCTCTGGTACGTCCTCGGCCGCTCGGACGACACGATCAAGGTGGCCGGCAAGCGGCTCGGGCCGGCCGAGGTCGAGTCGGTGCTGGTGGCGCATCCGGCCGTCGCGGAGTCGGCCGCCATCGGCGTGCCGGACGAGCTCAAGGGGGAGGCGCTCGTGTGTTTCGTCATCCTGCGACCGGGCAAGAAGGGCAGCGACGAGCTCGCGCAGGAGCTCCAGGAGCTTGTCGCCACCGCGCTCGGCAAGCCGCTGCGCCCGAAGGCCGTGCATTTCGTCACCGACCTGCCACGAACCCGCAACGCCAAGATCCTGCGACGGGTCGTGCGCTCGGTCTATACGGGGAAGGATCCGGGCGACCTCTCCTCGCTCGAGAACCCCAGCGCGCTGGCCGCCATCGGCGCGACCCGCGACTGAAGGTGTCCCAGGCACCTAGGCGTCAGAAGCTGAGGACCCGGTCGGCCTCCATGGTGAGACGCACCAGGTCCGGTGGAGTTATGAACGACGAGTTCGGGGGCAGCATCTCCGGTAAGACCCCACGGGCCTCAGCACAGCCTTTTCAAACATAGAAACGGACGCTCTGCGCCACGCACTTGTCCATCAGCTCACGCAGCGGCGGTATGCCGAGGCCGAAAACGTTGGCGATGACGTCGGGCTTGAGCAGCTCCGCGGCGTCTCCGGTGAACGCGACGGCGGCTTCCACCCCCGCCGGCGTTGCGCCGTTGCAGGCGATGTGGAAAGGGATGCTCGCGCGGGTCGGGTCCTCGGGGCCGGTGGCGGCGACGATCAGCAGGCTGGGCACAGGCTCCAGTATGCCGGGTGAATGAGGAAATATGAGGACTTGGTGAGGTTCTGCACTGAGCCCCTCGCCCCCAGCCCTCCTCCCCTGGCGGGGGGAGGGAGATTCGGTTCGGATTTAATCTGCGGGTGAGGCTGACCCGCGCCGACTGGGTTCACCTGCTCCTGCTCTGGCTGGGCGGAATCGACATCCGCCTGACGATGCTGGCGGTGCCGCCGCTCATCCCGCTGATCCATCCCGCCCTCCACCTCACCGAGACGGCCGTGGGGGCGCTGGTCTCCCTTCCGGTGCTGCTCCTCGCGTTGGCGGCGGTGCCCGGTTCGCTGCTCATCGCCAAGCTTGGCGTTCGCGGCGCGCTGGTGACCGGCCTCGGGCTCGTGGCCGTCTTCGGCGCGCTCCGAGGAGCAGGCTCGAACACGGCGGTCCTGTTCTCGTCGACGTTCTTCATGGGCATCGGCATCGCTGTGATCCAGCCCGCCTTTCCTTCGCTCGTACGCGAGTGGTTCCCGGCGCGGATCGCGATTGCTACCGCGGTCTACAGCAACGGCGCGTTGATCGGCGAGTCGCTGCCGGTGAGCCTGACCACCCCGGTCGGCGTCCTGCCGCTGGCGCACGGCGACTGGCACTTGGCGCTCGCTCTCTGGTCGATCCCGGTGGTCGCAAGCGCCATCGCGATCGGCATCGCGGCACCCGCTCGCGGCCCAAAGCTCGCCATCCCCACCCGCTGGTGGCCGAGCTGGCTCGAGGGGCAGACGATCAGGATCGGCCTGGTCATGGGCGCCGCTTCGGCGGTCTACTACGGCGCCAACGCCTACATCCCCGATTACCTCGAGCAGACCGGGCGGCACGAGCTGATCACCCCGACCCTGGCGCTCCTCAACGCATCCCAGCTGCTGACGGCGCCTGCGGTGGCGGTGTGGCCGCGGCTGCTGACGGGCCGTGTTGGCTTCGTCGGCGCAGCGGCCCTGATGGGGCTGGCCCAGATCGGCATCATCGTGACGCCCGGCGCTTGGGTGGTCCTGTGCGCGTTCGTCCTCGGCTTCTCGACGGCACTCGCCTTCATTGTCACTCTCACTTTGCCCCCCAGGCTCGCGGCGGCCGGGGACGTCCACCGCATGAGCGCCGCCATCTTCACGCTCCAGTACGCTGCGGCGTTCGTCGTACCGCTGATCGCCGGAGCTCTGTGGGACGCGAGCGGCCGTGCCCTCTTGGCCTTTATACCGGGGGTGGTCGTGGCGGCGGTCATGGGCTGGCTCGCGCTTCGCCTGCGGATACCGTCAGGAGACCAGTCTTAAAGCAGAGTTTTTCTGGGTTGAAGACGGCTTTTCCGCAAGCGTGATCGGTGGCGGCCCGGTCTGGTTTATGGCCGCGATGAGACAGGGAGCAATCTCGAGTCAGGGGAGGCTATTCACCCTTCTCGCGGCCGCGCTGGGCTTGCTGGCGTTGGTGCTTTTGTTCGTGGACCTTTTCGTGAACAGCATCACTCTCCTCGTGTGGGCCACCGCCGCCCTTTTGGCCATCTGGGTCGTGGCCACGGTCCATCACACAATCGAGGCGAAGCCGCCTGGAGGGTTGATTTTTCGACCGCCTCCTGTAGCGTAAACCGTTAGGGCGGGGGCAGGGCGCCGAAACTGCCCCACAAACTGGTTCCTGAATTCAAAAAATGGAGCGGGAGACGGGGATCGAACCCGCTACCTCAACCTTGGGAAGGTCGCGCTCTGCCAGATGAGCTACTCCCGCGAGAGACCGCTTCGCACTGGAGTGCTAGCGGTGGGTAAAGGTTACCCGGCCACGCTGCGAGTTGTCTGGGATTGGACGCTGGGTGACGGCCGGTATGACTCCGGCCTGATGGTCCAACCTTCCTCTATGTGGGTCTCTCTATGTGGGTCTCTGGGTTTCCACCACGCCTTCCGCCTGCGGCGCCAGCTCGGCGACGACGGCTCTCACCATGGCCGCGTACTCCTCCACCAGGGCGGCCGACCGCGCCGGGTCGAGTGTCGAAGCGATGATGTGGTACTCGGGGCGATCGGCGTCGGGCACCACGAGCACCCATCCGTCTTCGACGAACACCTTGACCCCGTCCGTGAGGTCGACGCGGTCCTTCAGGTGCCTCTCCATCATGTTGCGCATCACTCGGCCCTTGACCTCCCAGGGGCAGAATTCGACCGCCGTCCGGTGTGCCACCGATGGGATGCGGGATCGCAAAGTGCCGATGGAGGCGCGTGTGTGGGCCAGCAGCTCGAGGAGGCGCACCGTCGTGAAGATGGCGTCGAACGACACCGCGAAGTCCGGCCAGCAGTAACCGCCCGCGCCGTCCGACGCGAGCACCGTCTCGGCATGCTGAGCCGCGCGCAGCACGGCCCCTGGGGTGATCTTGGTCGGCACGAAGCGGCTCTGCAGCGTCTCGGCGATCATCGAGAAGGCGAGCGATGCTGACGCAGGCCCGAGCACCATCCCCGGCTTTCCCAGCAGCGCAAGCTGGACCAGCACCGCGAAAGAGGCGTCATGGTCGAGCACCTCGCCCGTCTCGTCAATGAGGAAGCAGCGCTCGCCGGGCGTGTCGATGAAGATCCCGAGCTTGGCCTTCACCGCGGAAGCAATCACGCCCATCTCAACGAGGTGGGCGCGGAAGGTGGCCGAATCCTGCTCGACCACGATCTCGGCGGGCGCAGCGCTGAGCGGGATCACCGTGCAGTTCATCTCCTGCAGCACCCTGGGCAGCGCGAGCGCCGTCGCCCCGTTGTTGTAATCGACCAGGATCTTGAAGGCGGCCCCTCGCACCGCCTCCAGGTCGATCTTGCCGAGGATGTCCTCGACGTAACGATCGGTCTGACCGTCGCGACGGATGATCCGGCCCATCTCGTAGTGGGACACGCGGCGGATGTCCTCGCGGAAGTACAGGCTCTCCAGTTTTCTCTCGACGCGCTTGTCGAGGTCGAGGCCGTGATCGTCGAAGATGCGGATGTCCGCGGACCTGGGATCGACCGGCGACGTCTGAACGTGGACGGCGGAGGTGTGGGTGTGACGGGCCCAGTAGCGCGCCACCGGCGCCGGCAGGACGGACAGGTCCGTGACGTTCGCGCCCGAGGAGATCATCCCCGACATCACCGCGCGATGGATCATGCGGGCCGACCGCGTGTAGTCCCTGGAGATCGCGATCTCGGTCCCCTTCGGGCTGAGCGCGCCGACGGCGGCACCAAGCCTGGCGCCGAACTCAGGCGTGAACTCCACGTTGGTGAGGCCGGTGAGCCCATACGAGGTGAACAGGCCGCGCTTCCAAGACCCGGCCCAGATGATCGAGTCGTGCACGACGGCGCCCGGCTCGACTTCCTTGTTGGGCCAGATCCGGACGTTGGCGTTGACCGTGGAGCCGGCTCCGATCACGACCTCGCTTCCGATCACGCTGCCCTCCTCCAGCAGGCAGCCGTTCTTCAGCGTCACGGAGCGGCAGACGACCGCGCCCCTGAGCCGCGAGTTCTCGCCGATATAAGAGTGGTCCCAGACGATCGAGTTCGAGACCTTGGCACCGGAGTCGATCGTCGTGTAGCCCCCGATCACGGCCGGCCCGTTGACCCATGCTCCCGCCCTGACCTTCGCGCCCGCGCAGATCAGAGCCGGGCCGTCGATGCGCGCCTGCGGAGAGACCTCGGCGTCCCGGTGCACCCAGATCGACTCCCCCACCCTCTCGCCCGGCATCTGGACTTTGACCCGGCCCTCCAGGCAGTCGAAGTTCGCCTTCATGTAGGCGCCGTGGCTGCCGACGTCCTCCCAGTAGCCGGGAGCGACCCATCCGAATACCGGCTCCCCCTGTTTGAGCAGCTTGGGGAACACATCGCCCGACCAGTCGGTCGGTTCGCCCGCACGGAAGAAATCGAATACCGCGGGATCCAGGATGTAGATGCCAGTGTTGGCGAGGTCTGAGATTACCTCCCCCCAGCTCGGCTTCTCGATGAACCTTTGGACTGCGCCGCCCTCGTCCACCACGACCACCCCGTATTCGAGAGGGTTGGGCACCGGCTTCAGCACGATGGTGGCCAGCGCTCGCCGCTCGCGGTGGAAGCGCGCGGCGGCGACCAGGTCGATGTCGGTGAGAGAGTCGCCCGAGATGACGACGAAAGGCTCGGTGAGGTGCTGCCGGGCGAGCATCACGGAGCCGGCCGTCCCGAGCGGGGAGTCTTCGACCGAATACGTCAGCGACACACCCTGCTCGGAGCCATCACCGAAGTAGTTGCGGATCGAAGCGCCGAGGTACTGCACCGTGGCCACCACGTCGCGCATCTGGTTGCGGCGGAGGTGCAGGAGGATGTGCTCCATGATCGGCCGCCCGGCGACGGGCACCAGCGGTTTGGGCTGGCGGCTGGTCAGCGGGCGAAGGCGCGACCCCTCGCCACCGGCCATGACTACCGCCTTCATGCCCGTGCCATCACAGTCGATACCATCGTAGTTCGATGCTCGAGGAACTCAACCAATTCGCGCACGACCTTCTCTGGACCTGGGAGCCGCGCATCGAGGCGCTCTTCAGAAGCCTGGACCCTGAGCTGTGGGAGTCGACCCGGCAGAACCCGGTCGTGCTGCTGAACCTGCTCGGGGACAAAGGCGTGGCGCTCGCCCTGGAGCGAAGTGACGCGCGGGCGGCGCTCGAAAGCGCGCGCGCCGCCTACCGCGAGTACTACGACCGCCGGCCTGCTTTCATGGATGCCCAGGCTCCGCTCGTGATCGGCTATTTCTCGCTCGAGTTCGGCCTCGCCGAATGCCTGCCTATCTATTCCGGCGGCCTCGGCGTCCTCGCCGGCGATCACCTCAAGGCGACCAGCGACCTCGGGTTGCCGCTGGTGGCGGTCGGCCTCCTCTACAGGCAGGGGTTCGGCCGACAGGACATCGACGCTGCCGGCCGCCAGGTCGAGGTTTACTCGGAAAACAAGGGCGCCGACCTTCCGGTGCGTAAGGTCGCCGGCGTCGAGGTCGAGGCTCCGATCGGCGACCGAACAGTGAAGATCGCCGTGTGGCGGGCACAGGTCGGCCGGGTGCCTCTCTTCCTGCTCGACACGGACCTCGAGGCCAACCCTCCCGACCTGAGGGCGATCACCGACCGCCTCTACGCGCCGGAACCGGACCGCAGGCTCCGCCAGGAGATCGTGCTCGGTATCGGAGGCGTTCGCGCGCTACGTGCGCTTGGCGTGGAGGCGAGTGTCTTCCACCTCAACGAGGGCCACAGCTTCCTCTGCGCAGTGGAGCGGATTCGCGAGCTCCGGGCCTCGCGCCGGATGACACTCGAAGAGGCGAGGCTGGTCGCTCGGGCGGGAATCGTTTTCACCACGCACACGCCGATCGCCGCCGGAAGCGATTACTTCGAGCCGGGCCTCGTGTGGGACCTCCTGCATCCTTACCTGGACGAGGTCGGCATCTCATTCGACCGGTTCATGGACCTGGGCAGGCAGCGTCCCGGTGACCCCCGCGAGCGTCTGTGCACGACTTACGCGGCCCTGCGCCTCGCCGACCAGTCGGTCGGCGTGAGCCGGCTCCACGGCACCGTGTCGAAGCGGCTGTGGAAAGACGCGTGGCCAGGCCTCCCTGAGATGCAGGTGCCCATCGGGTCGGTCACGAACGGGGTCCACATGCCCACGTGGCTGGCGCCTGAGATCCGGGATCTGCTTCGCCGCTACGTGGGCCCGGACTGGTGGGACCTCGATGGTGGCGACGGCCGCTTGGAGGCCGTCTTCGAAATCCCTGCCCGCGAGCTGTGGACGATCCACCTCGAGCTCAAGCGCCGGATGCTGGTGATGGCGCGCGCGAGATCCGAGAGCACCGCCGACCTCGACCTCAACGCGCTCACGCTCGGTTTCGGCCGGCGCTTCGCCCCATACAAGCGGGCCAACCTCCTGCTTCAGGACCGTGCCCGATTGACGAAGCTCGTCCGCAGCCCCAAGCAGCCGGTGCAGTTCCTCTTTGCCGGCAAGGCGCACCCGGCCGACCAACCCGGAAAGGACATCGCCGCG
>JBGPOC010000089.1:0-8015 GCA_041487825.1 Candidatus Dormibacteraceae bacterium
AGCTCGAGGCTGTCGACCTGGCCAAGGAGCCGGGCGCCCGGCATGGTGCCGGGGGCCTGGCGCCCAGGCGTCCCCGCGATCACAAGCTGCAGCGCTGGTCGGTCGGCCTTTGCGACGGCCCAGGCGCGGAGAAGCCCGGCGGGGTCCTTCCGCGCGTCGAGGGCGCCGACGAACAGCTGGAAGCCCGGCTCCAGACGACGCCACCGTTCGCGGACCCGGTCCGCGGCCCCGATCCTGGGCTCGAACACCGGGTCGGCCGCCTCGTGGACGACCCGGATGCGCTCTGGTTGGACGCTCGCGAGGCGAGCAGCGTCATCGGCCGTGGCCTGGGAGACCGCCAGCACCGAGTCGGCCCCCTTGAGCAGGCGCTTGCCGAGCCAGAAACGCATTCGCTCGCCGCGCATCCGTGCTCCTCCCCACGCCCAGGGGATGAGGTCGTGAAGCGTGACCACGAGGAAGCAGGGCGGGCGCCCCGGCAGGCGGAGGTCGATCGCGTGGTAGATGTCGGGGCCGATTCGCCGCAGATCGGAGCTCAACGCAACGGCCTCCTCGTAGGCTGAAAGCCGCCCGTGATAGCGGCGCCTCGAGCCGGCGAGCCGGTAGCGGCCCGCGGGCAACTGAGGCTCCGGAAGGTCGGCGTCCAGCAGCAAGGTCAGGTTGGAGTCGAAGCCCGCGGTGATCAGGCCCTGCAGCAGGCACGCCGCATAAGTGCCGATTCCGCGCACCGCGCTCGGCCCCTGCAGCGCCCGCATGTCGAGGAGAACCGACGGGCCCGACCTGGACGTGCCGGCCCGCGTGCTCAGCTCAACTTGCTCGAAGCGGGGATGGAGCCACCGGTGGAGCCATCATAATTTGGCGGCCATGGAACCCCTGGATCTCGTCATCGTCGGCGGCTGCGGGCACGTCGGCCTGCCTCTGGCCCTGTCGTTCGCAGAAAGCGGTTACCGCGTGGGCATCGACGACATCGACAAGGCCAAGATCGAGCAGGTTCGGTCGGGCAGCGTACCGTTCCTGGAGACCGGAGCGGAGGAGCTGCTCCGCAAGGTGCTCCCCAGCGGCCGCCTCGAGCTGTCGGCCGACCCGAGGTTGATCGCGCGAACCGACATCGTCATCCTCGTCATCGGCACGCCGATCGACGAGTTCATGAACCCGTCGGTTCGCGTTTTCGACCGAGTGCTGGACGACCTTCAGCCTCACCTCCGAAATGGCAGCCTTGTCGTCCTGCGTTCCACCGTGTTCCCGGGGACGACCGAGACCGTCGAAAGGCGGCTCAGGACCGCGGGTCTCGACGTCGAGGTGGTCTTCTGCCCCGAGCGGATCGCCGAGGGACACGCCCTCGAGGAGATCCGCAGCCTGCCTCAGCTCATCGGGGCGACATCCGACCGAGGTTTCGACAAGGCAAGCCGGCTCTTCAAACCCCTGGGCGTGAGCGTCGTTCGCACCACGCCACTGGAGGCGGAGCTTGCGAAGCTGCTCACGAACACCTGGCGCTACATGAAATTCGCGATCGCCAACCAGTTCTTTCAGATCGCCCACCGTTCGGGCGTCGACTACAACCATGTGCTCGACGCCATCCGCCACGACTACCCGCGCGCCGCCGACCTTCCGGGCCCTGGGTTCGCCGCCGGGCCGTGCCTGTTGAAGGACACGATGCAGCTGTCGGCGTTCACCCCGGACCACTTCCCGATGGGCCAGGCCGCGATGCAGATCAACGAGGGCCTGCCCACCTACATCGTGGACACGCTCAACTCGCGCCAGCCGCTGGCGGGTCGCACCGTCGGGATCCTCGGCATGGCGTTCAAGGGCGAGTCCGACGACCCGCGGGCATCGCTGAGCTACAAGCTTCGGAAGCTGGCAGCGTTCAAGGGCGCGCAGGTCCTGTGCACCGACCCATACGTGCACGACCCCACGTTCGAGCCGCTGGAGAAAGTCGTGGCGGACTCGGACATCCTGGTCATCGGCGCTCCGCACAAGGCATATCGCAAGCTCGACCTGCGTGGCCGCGAGGTCGTCGACGTCTGGGGGATCACCGGGCCAATAAGACTATGAGAGGGAACCCGGATGGTTCCCTCTCATCGCCGGGCGCTTGGCGCGCGGCTGCTCTCTTTCCGGCATATCGAAGGGATTTGTTTGAGGATTGGTTTCTCCCAGCGACGATTTGGAGTAGGAGAAACAAAGTCATGGCCGGGGGGACCCCGGCCAACCCTGCTGCGCTAGCGTGAAGATCCTGGTCACCGGGGCTTCGGGGTTCATCTGCGGATATCTCGTGGCCGAGCTTCTCGAGGCCGGTTACGAGGTGGTCGGGGTCGACAACTTCAGCAAGTACGGGCCGGTCAAGCGCTCTTACGACGGCGACCCGCGCTACCGGCTGGTGGAGGGAGACGCCAAGAACATCGAGCTGCTGACCGATCTCGCCATGGACTGCGACCATCTCGTCGCGGGCGCGGCGATGATCGGCGGCATCTCCTACTTCCACGAGTTCGCCTACGACCTTCTGGCCGAGAATGAAAGGATCATCGCGGCGACGTTCGACGCCGCTATCAGCGCCGGCCGCCATGGCCGGCTGCAAAAGATCACAGTGCTCTCGAGCAGCATGGTCTACGAGTCAGCCGACGTCTTCCCCACCCCGGAAGGCGCGGAGCTGACCAGCCCGCCTCCCCGATCGACCTACGGGTTCCAGAAGCTCGCGACCGAGTTCTTCGCTCGCGGCGCGCACGAGCAGTACAGATTGCCCTACACGATCGTGCGGCCGTTCAATTGCGTCGGCGTCGGCGAAAGGCGCGCGCTGCGTGACCACCAGGTCATGAGCGGCAACGTCAAGCTCGCCATGAGCCACGTCGTGCCGGATCTCTGTCAGAAGGTCATCAAGGGACAGGACCCACTCCACATCCTGGGTGACGGCGGCCAGGTGCGCCACTACACGTATGGGGCCGACCTGGCCCATGGCATCAGGCTGGCGATCGAGTCCGAAAAGGCGTTGAACGAAACCTTCAACCTATCGACATCACGCTCGACCACTGTGCGTGAGCTCGCCGAGCTGATCTGGCGCAAGGTTCACGGCGCCGCCCGGCCGCTGAACATCGTCTCCGACCCGCCCTACGAGTACGACGTGCAGATGCGGGTCCCGGACGTGAGGAAGGCGCGCGAGGTGCTCGGGTTCGAAGCCACCACGACGCTGGAGGCCATGCTCGACGAGGTGATCCCCTGGGTCCGCGACGAGATCCAGGCGGGGCGGATCTGAGCGCTGTCGCCGGAACGCCGGCTCTCAGCGTGGTCGTCCCCGTCTACAACGAGGGCGAGAACGTCGTGCCGACCCTGCGCGGGATCGTCGAACGGTCTCGAACCCGCCCCCTCGAGGTGCTCGTGGTTCACGACTTCGACGAGGACACCACGGTGCCCGTCGTGATACGGCTGAAGGCAGAAATGCCGGAGCTGCGGCTTTATCGCAACACGCTTGGGCGCGGGGTCCTCAATGCGATCAAGGCCGGCCTGGCCGCGGCACGCGCGCCGTACGTCCTGGTCACGATGGGCGACGGCTCCGATGATCCGGGCGACATCGATGCGATGTACGAGCTCGCCAGGGGCGGCGCGGACGTCGTGGCGGGATCGCGCTACATGCGAGGCGGACGCCAGCTCGGTGGACCGCTCCTGAAGAGAACCATGTCGCGGACGGCCGGCCTGTCGCTGCACTGGCTGGCCGGAATCCCCGTGCACGACGCGACCAGCAACTTCCGGATCTACTCGAAGCGCCTGCTGGACAAGGTGACGATCGAGTCAGACGGAGGCTTCGAGCTCGGCATCGAGCTGACGGTGAAGGCGTACCTCCTGGGCATGAGGGTGGCCGAGGTCCCCACCACTTGGCGCGACCGGACCGCCGGGCAGAGCCGCTTCCGGCTCTGGAGCTGGCTGCCACACTACCTGCGCTGGTATTCGCGGGGAATCGTCGGCCGTTTCGGCCGGAGACCGTAGGATGTCGGCGATGAGCCGAGTTCTCCGCGCTTTCGCCCTGGCCTTTGTCGCGCTTCAACCCATGGTCGCGATGGCTGTGCCGAGCCCGTCGCCGGCACTCAACGGAGTGCTCGCCGCCCCGCCTGCGTCCGACTTCGCCGAGCTTCCCACCACCACGGCCGGCATATTCGAGGGTCCGTTCGACGCCAAGGGCTTCGTGACTCTCGACGGTTCCCCGGATCCGACCAGCGATCAGACGACCATGCAGCACGACGGCTTCATCTCCGGCTTTGGGCGGACCTGGCTCCAGAAGCGCACCAGCCACGTGCTGGTGGAGGCGGTCCTCGCGTTCAACGGACGGGCTGGGGCCACCAAGTGGATGCAGCAGTCGCAGACCGCCGACAAGGCGCAGCCGCAATACCAGAACGCCATATCCGTGGACGGCCTCGCCGGGTACTACGGAGAGCACCTGTACGACTCGAAGACCAGCGTGTATTCGGACGCCATCATCCTGGTCAAGGGCAACGACGCGTTCCTCGTGATCCTGGCATCGCGCAAGAACGACCTCGGGACCGTCGCCTCAACGCAGGCGAAGAAGCAGTACGACGCCGCGCCAGACGGCACGATTCCGAAGTCCCAGTGGCCAGAGACGACCACCTCGAGCATCGTGTCAGGCGTAGCCAAGACGGTGGGGGGCGTGGTGGTGGGCATCCTCGTCCTCGTCGCGATCGTCGCGGCCGTCTTCGTGCTGCGCTCCCGCCGTCGTCCGGCTCTGCAGGCGATCCCGGTCCAGGAAGGCCCGGTCCAGGGAGGCCCGGTCGCGGGAGCTGCGGTCCCGACGGCAGCGGCTCCGGTCGCGCCGATCCAGATGTCGCAGGACCGCCGCTCATGGTGGGACGGCACCACCTGGCACGACGCCGAACGCGAGGTCCCGCCGGCCGCGCAGCGCTCGGGCGACGGCCACTTCTGGTGGGACGGGGCCTCCTGGCGCCCTGTCGCCGGCCAACCCCCCGGCGCCTGAGCCCCTCTACGAGGTCCGGCCCTTGCCAGCTAGCGCGGCAGGGTTGGCCGGGGTCCCCCTGGCCATGACTTTGTCTCCTTCGACTCCCAATTGTCGCGCGGAGAAACTAGTCCTGAATTAATCCCTTCCATATACCGGAAAGAGAGCGCCGGCCCAGTCCGAGGCGGACGCCAACGTTGGGCGGCAATTCAGGGCCGGGTGCGCGCGCGAAGCGCCCGCCGATGAGAGGGAACCATCCGGGTTCCCTCTCATTTTTCCTTGTAGTTGCGTTGGTAGTAATCCCAGTACTCCCCTGACTTCAGGGGGCGCCACCACTCCGGGTGGTCCTGGTACCAGCGTGCGGTCTGCAGCAGCCCGTCGCGAAAATCCACCGACGGCTCCCAACCCAGTTCGGTGATGCGACTCACGTCGAGCGCATACCGATAGTCGTGGCCCGGCCGGTCGACGACGTACTGGATCAGGCTCTGCGGCTTGCCCATGATGTCCAGCACCGCATCGGCGACCTGTTTGCCGCTTGTCTCGCGACCTGTGCCGATGTTGTAGACGCCGGCAGCGAGCGGGGCTTCGTGCAAGACCATGTTGATCGCGCGGCAATGGTCTTCGACGTGGATGTAGTCCCGGACGGCCCCGCCCTCGCCGTACAGCGGCAGCGGAAGGTCGTCGATCGCGTTGGTGATGAGGACCGGTATCAGCTTCTCCGGGTACTGGTAAGGACCGTAAGTGTTGGAGCCGCGCGTCACCAGCAGCGGCAGGCCGAAGCTTGCCGCGTACGCCTGGGCGATGTGCTCGCCGCCCGCCTTGGAGGCCGAGTAAGGGCTGCGCGGCCGAAACGGATCGTCTTCCTTCGAACGGCCCTCCATCACTTCCCCATACACCTCGTCGGTGCTGACGAGCAGGAACACCTGGTGACCGAACTCGCGGGCTGCTTCGCAGAGCACGGCCGTCCCGCGCACGTCCGTTTCGATGAATGCGTACGGATCCATCAGCGAGCGATCTACATGAGTCTCGGCGGCGAAGTTGACGATGGCGTCGACGTCTCGAGCAAGGGTTCGCACGAGGTCGTGGTCGCACACGTCCCCGTGCACGAACCGGTATCCCGGCTGCCCCTCGAACTCGGCGAGGTTGGCGGGATTTCCGGCGTAGGTGAGCTTGTCAAGGACGGTTATCTCCACGTCGGGAGTGGTCGAGCGGACGATCCGCACGAAGTTGGAGCCGATGAAGCCGGCGGCCCCTGCAATGAGGAGTCGCCGGAACGATCGCGCGGTCATTTGATCGGGGGGCCCGCGGTCCAGTCGTAGCCGATCGAGGGATCGTCGTGCGGGATCCGGCCCTCGTCGTCAGGGTCGTAGACGCTCGAGGTGACGTACAGGAGGTGGCTCAGCTGCAGGGCGCGGCAGCCGTGCGCCACGCCCGGCGGAATCTTGAGGCAGGTGGCGTGCAGGTCTCCCATCAGCAGCTCCACCAGCTGCCCCTTGCTCGGAGACCCCTCGCGCGTGTCATACAGCGCAACCTTGAGCTCGCCGATCACGTACCACCAGTCGGTCTGCTTCTTGTGTATGTGCCAGGCTTTGATGACGCCGGCATACATCAGCGAGTGACTCCACTGACCGAAGTGATCGAAGAAGCCGTCCGTCTCCCGAAGGACCTCGCGGAAGAAGCCTCGCTCATCGGCGTGCGTCGTGAGCTGCTTGACAACCGCGCCGTCGATGCTCATCGATCCCACAATCATCTCTCCCGGTTGACGCCATTGGCGCGAACGAAATCCTGGACCTGGTAGTAAGCCTGCATCGACTCGCCTGCGTCTCCCCAGAACCCATCGACGATGTCGTACTCGATGACCCCGTGGTCGAGGTACCAGTTGTTCACGTCCGTGATCTCGAGCTCGCCGCGACCAGACGGCCGCAACTCGGAAAGGACGCCCCATACGGTCTCGTCATAGAAGTAGACGCCGGTGACGGCGAACTCACTGGGGGGATCCTGAGGTTTCTCCACGATGCGCTCGATTCGGCGCGCGCCGTCGAGGTGCGCGACACCGAGGTGGCGCAGGTGTTCCCTGTCCGACACGTGAGTGAGGACCACTCGAGCTCCACGCTTCTGTTTCGTAAAGGCTTCGACGCACGGGCGGAGGGAGCGCTCGAAGATGTTGTCGCCGAGCATCACCATCGTCCTGTCGCCGCCCACGAATCGCTCCGCCAGGCCGAGGGCTTCAGCAATGCCTCCTGGCTTCTCCTGGTACGCGTAGAAGAGGCGGTCGATGCCGAACTCCTGGCCATTGCCGAGCAAGCGCAGAAATTCTCCGGCATGCGTGCCTCCGGTGACGAGCATCATCTCCGACACGCCCGCCTTGACCAGCGCCTCGATCGCATAGCTGATCATCGGCCTGTCGTAGATCGGTAACAGGTGCTTGTTCGTGATCAGCGTCAGCGGATGGAGACGGCTACCGGTTCCGCCCGCAAGAATCACCCCTTTCATCGATGCCGGGATTCTACTTGTGCATGACAGGCGACCCTATGCTTGCTTGCAATGCTTGGACCGCAGGGCGGGGCGCCCTCGCCCGCGCCCCAGACCCGTTTCTCGGCCGACGGCTTCTGGTGGTGGGACGGCGCCGAGTGGAGGCCGGCCCTTTCGCAGGACCGCCTGTGGCGTTGGAACGGGCAGGGTTGGATGCCCGCCGGGCTCCCGGTGCCGCCAGGCACCGGACCTCGCGTCGGGCTAACGCTCGGGCTGATCGCGGCGTTCGTGGGAATCCTTGTCCTGGTGTCGCTGGTCGTCGCCATGATCCTGTACACGATGGGCAGCCAGATCTCCAACGTGTTCTCCAACGTGACCGCGGCACTGGTCGGCGGATAGGACCACAAGAAGCACACCGAACGTAAGTAAGCCACAACTTGTTGTGGCAGACTGGCCCCGACCGACATGCCCCGACCCGAGAACTGGCCCCGCACCATCCTCCATGTCGATCTCGACGCCTTTTACACCTCGGTGCACCAGCGTGACGACCCCAGGCTCCGTGGCGTGCCCGTCGCGGTGGCGGGGCGCTCCCGGC
>JBGPOC010000090.1:0-7929 GCA_041487825.1 Candidatus Dormibacteraceae bacterium
CGACGACAGCATCGCGAAGCCGGAGGAGCGAACCGCCATCACGTCGCTGTGGTCGCCGAAGATCGACAGCGCGTGGGTCGCCAGGGTCCTCGCCGCGACGTGGAAGACGGTCGGGGTCAGCTCGCCGGCGATCTTGAACATGTTGGGGAGCATTAGGAGCAGTCCCTGAGAGGCCGTGAACGTCGTGCAGAGCGCACCGGCCATCAGCGCCCCGTGGAGGGCGCCCGCCGCCCCGCCCTCGCTCTGCATCTCCATCACTTCCGGAACCGTGCCCCACACGTTCGGCTGGCCCGCGGCGGACCAGGCGTCCGCGAGCTCGCCCATCGCCGTGGACGGCGTGATCGGATAGATCGCGATCACCTCGCTCAGCCGGTGCGCGACCCGGGCCGCGGCCTCGTTGCCGTCAACCGTTACAAAGGGCCTCATCGGGGGAATTCACGTTCAACCGTGGCAGCGCCGCCGGCCACGGCCTACGGCCGAATGCCCCGCCCGCGGGGGGCCGATCGGGTCATGCTGGGCATGTGGGAACCTGTGACGGGTAAGGGCGGGTGAGCGATCCAGCTCTGATCAAGGCGACGGCGGCGCCGGATTCGCCGGCGCGAACGAAACCCGCGGTCCGCGAACCCATCCGAATCGGGGCGGTTCAGGAACGCTGGCACGCCGATGCCGAGGAGCATGAGGCCGCGCTGCGGACGGGCATCGCGATCGCGGCCGGTGAGGGCGCTCGCCTGGTCTGCCTTCAAGAGCTGACGCTGTCGCCGTACTTCGCTGTGCGCTCCGACGCCCAGGAATACGCCCTCACCCGTATTGAGAACATCCCCGGAGGGCCCACCACCGATTTCGCATCCCAGGCCGCCCGAGAGTTCGGGGTGCACCTGCTGGCGTCGCTGCACGAACGCGCCGCCGACGGCGGGCTTGGCTACAACACCGCGATCCTGGTCGGACCGGATGGAGAGCTCGTTTCGCGTGTTCGCAAGGTGCACATCCCGGCCGGTGAGGGATATCGCGAAGACGCTTACTTCCGACCGAGTGACGACCCCCAACCGTATCCGGTCGTGGACATCGAGCACGTGCGATTTGGGTTCCCGACGTGCTGGGACCAGTGGTTTCCCGAAGTTGCACGAATCTACGCAATGAACGGAGCCGATGTGATCGTGTATCCGACGGCGATCGGCTCAGAGCCTGATCACCCTGAGTTCGATACCCAGCCGCTGTGGGAGAAGGTGATCACGGCGAACGGCATCGCGAACGGGACGTTCATGGTCGTCGTCAATCGCACCGGGATCGAGCCTCCCCTGCGGTTCTACGGGTCGTCATTCATCTCCGACCCGTACGGACGCGTTCTGGTCCGAGCCCCGCGCAATCAGCCCGCGGTCCTGGTTGCGGATCTCGATCTGGATCAGCGGCGAGACTGGCTCGATCTCTTTCCATTCCTCCGCACCCGGCGACCCGGAACGTACGGCCCGCTGGGGACGGCCAGATGATCCTGGTCACCGGGGCCACGGGACTGAACGGCGGCGAACTGGTGCGCCTCCTCTCCTTAAGAGGTGTCCCAGCGCGCGCGCTGGTTCGCAGCGCGACCAAAGCCGCGGCGCTCTCCAGCTTGCCGAACGTGGAGGTCGTCGAGGGCGACATGGCGCGCCCCGAGACACTGACCGCAGCCCTGCGGGGGGTGGACCGGGCGATGCTCATATCGTCCTCAGACGCCGCCATGTTCGACGTCCAGTCGAACTTCATTGATGCTGCCGCCGATGCAGGCGTCAAGCACGTCGTGAAGCTTTCGGGGATCATGCCGGATCGCGACTCGCCATTTCGATTCGCTCGGATGCACGGCGAGATCGAGCTGAAGCTCGAGAGGTCGGGGATGGCATTCACGCACATGCGCGCCGGCGAGTTCATGCACGCGTATTTCCGCCAGGTGCCCGCGATCGTCGCGCAGGGGGCGATCTTCCTTCCGATGGAGGACGCACGGATAGCGTCGGTCGACGTCCGCGATCTGGCAGAGGCCGCGGCCACCGTGCTCACCACTCCCGGCCACGAGGGGAAGATCTATCCGCTGACCGGTCCGGAGGCCCTCACCATGACCGAGGTCGCGGAGAAGCTCTCGACCGCCACCGGAAGGACGATCCGCTACGTGAACGTCGCTCCCGAGGAGGCAACGAAAGCGCAGCTCGCCCGCGGGATGCCGAAGTACACCGCGGAGGCCCTCGCCGAGCTGTTCGCGGAGAGGCGCAAGGGCAAGGAGGCACAGGTCTCACCCGTCATCGAGACGCTCATCGGCCGCAGACCGACAGGCTTCAGCGAGTTCGCAAAACGGAATGCGTCGATCTTCCGAGGCGAGCAACCCGCACCGAAGGTCTAGAGGACTGAGGCGGCCGGACCGCAAAGCATGCCGGGCGCGTGCCTGATGTCGGTATCGTGACCACGTGAGCTCCCAAACAGAACGCGAATCCGGGTTGGAGTTCATGGCCCGGTTGGCACGCGCCTACGAGCGCTCCGTCCAGGAAAGCCCTTCGGACGCAGGCCTGTTCGGACCGCGAAGCCTGGTCTGGCGGGTTCACCGCGACCGCAGCTTCCCGCTTGCCGGGATGCGCTCGCTCATGGTGCAGGCGCTTCATCCGCTGGCCATGGCTGGGGTCGCCCAGCACAGCACCTGGGAGCGTGACCCGTTCGGCCGCCTGGCCGCCACCAGCGGCTATGTCTTGACCGTCACTTACGGAGACACCACCACGGCTCATGCCGTGGCCGCACGCGTGCGCGCCGTGCACGCGCACGTCCGCGGCACCGATGGCGTGACCGGGCTCGATTACAGCGCGGAGGATCCGGAGCTCCTGCTCTGGGTTCACGCCGCCATGGTGGATTCCATCGTCCACGTCGTCCAGCGCTACGGGCGCGGGCTCGACACGGCCGAAGCGGACCGCTACGTCGCGGAGATGGTGCCCTTCGCCGAGATCGTCGGAGTGCCGGCGCAGCTCGTTCCCACCAGCGTGGCGGCGTTGCGCGACTACATCGAGTCGGTCGACTTGCGGCAGGCCACGCCGGCAGCGCGCGACGCCATCGGCGTGGTGCTTGATCCACCGGGTCTCAGCGACGAGCTTCGCGACCTGTGGCACGACCTCGGCCAGGTGGCGGTCGGCACCCTGCCCGGTTGGGCGCGTTCGATGTACGGTTTTGCGGAACCGCCCGCCGCCGCGTTGGAGCGCGAGCCGGTGCGGCAGCTCATCGGGGCGATCGACCTGGCGTTCGAAGCGCTGCCCGGTGTGCTCGAGTCCCGCGAGCGCATCGAACTTCGCATGCGCGCTTGACCAGGACCCAGACAGGCACCGCGATGCGTCAGTCGCGCCTCAGCCGTGGCGGGGCCCTGGCTCGACTCGCGCTGCGCGTCGGAGGCCGATACGTCGCCCGCTCGCCAAGGCTGGTCTTTGCGTCGGTCGAGCGGCGCAGCGAGCTGCGACACGACCTCGCCCTGCGTACCGCTGATGACGTCGCCGAGGAGCTCGGATCGATGAAGGGCGTCCTGATGAAGCTCGGTCAGATGGCGAGCTACATCGACGAAGACATGCCCGACACGTTCCGCACCGCCATGGCCCGGCTGCAGCACAGGGCACCGCCCATGAGCGCCGGACTTGCGTCATCTGTGATCCGCGAAGAGCTGGGTGACGAGCCTGAGCGAATTTTCGCCCGCTGGGACCCGTCGCCTTTCGCCGCCGCCTCGATCGGGCAGGTGCACCGGGCCGTGACCCGGGACGGCCGGGCGGTCGCGGTCAAGGTCCAGTACCCGGGCATCGCCCGCAGCATCACGTCCGACCTCCGCAACGTAGGCCTGCTGAGGCGGATCGCCGGTGCCGCGTTTCCCGGCCTGGACGCGCGCGCCCTCATCGACGAGCTCGGTGAGCGACTCGTGGAGGAGGTCGACTACAAGCTCGAGGCCGACAATCAGGAGTGCTTCGCGCGGTATTACCGGGACCACCCGTTCATCCATGTGCCCGAGGTGGTTCGCGAGCTGAGCACGCTCAGGGTGCTGACCAGCGAGCTGGTGGCGGGCTCGCGCTTTGACGAGCTCCAGCGTTGGAATCAACACGAGCGGGACATGGCGGCCGAGACCATCTACCGATTCGTCTTCCGCAGCCTGTACCGGCTGCACGCGTTCAACGGCGACCCGCATCCCGGCAACTACCTCTTCCACGGTCGTGGACGGGTGAGCTTCCTCGATTTCGGGCTGACCAAGCATTTCACCGCCGACGACCTCGCTCCGCTCATCGACGGCGTGCGTTTCATGGTGGTCGATCACGACGCGGAGAGCTTTCGCGTTGCGATGGAACGTGCCGGTTTCCTGAGACCGAATGCGCCCGTGCCGACGCAGAAAGTTGTCGACCGTTTCGGCCAGTTCTACGGGACTGTGATCCGGGACGCTCCGATGAATATCACCCCGGCCTACGCCTCGGCGATCGTCAAACGCTTCTTCGATGCAAGCAGCCCGCTGGCGCCGTACAGCGACGTTCCGCGGACGTACGCGATCCTGCAGCGCATCAACCTGGGCCTTTACGCGGTGTTGGGGAGCCTCAACGCCACGGCCAACTGGCGGCGCATCGCCGAGGAGATCTGGCCGTTCGTGAACGGACCTGCATCGACACCGATCGGCGAGGCGGAGGCCCGGTGGGACCGGGGCCGCTCGAAGCAAGAGGCGCCGCTCGACCGCAGCGCTTAGAGCCTCAGTAGGACGGCGGGGTCATGACCCAGAGCACCTCGGTCCGCCCCGGGCCTGGATTCCGATTCTTGTGAGGAATCCGGCTCTCGAAGGTGAGCGCGTCCCCCGCGCAGAGCCGGGTGTGCTCATCTCCAACCCAGAAGTCGAGCTTGCCCCGGATCACCACCACGCACTCCTCGTCGGAGTCGTGGGCGTAGGGCTCGTCGCCCGATCCGCCGCCCGGCTCGATCTCCGTCCAGATCACCTGCAGCTTGCCGTTGAGGCTCGGACTCAGCAGCGAGTCCTTCCATCGTCGTGACGGATGGACGAGGACCGCGCGTGCGTCCTTGCGGACGAGCCGGCCGTTGGGCATCCCGCCGGCGAAGAACGTCCCCACCGAGGTGCCCAGAGCTTCGGCGATCTTCCTCAGCGACGCCACCGACGGGGACGTCAGATCGCGCTCGACCTGCGACAGGAAGCTCTGGGTCAGGCCGGTGGCCTGGGCCAGCTGTTTCAGCGATTGTCCGCGCTTGTCCCGCACCGAGCGGATCCGCTCGCCGAGCGAGATGCTCATGCCGCCCTCTGCTCCGCGGCCGATCGCGCCGCGGCCAGAAGGAGGCCGGACTCCCCGCCGCCCCTGCCGTGGCGGCGTACCACGAGCGACGCCGCGAAGATGCAGCTCAGCGTGACGACCAGCATCACCGTCGCGACCGCGTTCACTACCGGCGAGATGCCGAACCGCAACATCGAGAAGATCTTCAGCGGCAGCGTCGTCGAGCTCGCGCCCGACACGAAGAACGTGAGCACGAAGTCGTCGAACGAGAACGTGAATGCCAGGAGGGCCCCGGCCAGGATGGCGGGGTAGAGGAGTGGGATCGTGATCCGGCGCAATGTCTCGAGCGGCGTCGCGCCCAGGTCTGCCGCGGCTTCGTCGAGCGCGCGGTCCATACCCACGAGCCTAGCTCGGACGATGAGGGCCACGATGCTCGTGTTGTAGACGACGTGGGTGATGACGATCGTCGGGATGCCAAGGTCGACATTGATGGTCACGAAGAACAGCAGCGACGCGATGGCGATCACTATCTCCGGCGTGACGATGGTGCCGTAGACCAGGGCCTCGAACGCGGTGCGCGTCCGTCGCCCGACGCGCTGCATGCCGATTGCAGCCAGCGTGCCGAAGACCGTCGCCAGGACGGCGTTGACGAACGCGACGGTGAGGCTGACCCGAAGCGCATCCAGGATGGCAGGGTCGGTCCACGCCGTCCCGTACCACTTGAACGAGAACCCGGTCCAAACCTCGACCAGGCGCGAGGCGTTGAAAGAGAAGAAGACGACGACTCCGATGGGCAGGAACAGGAAGGCATAGATGAGCGCGGTCCATGTCTTGAGCGCCGGCTCGAAGAGCTCCGCGATCCGGTCCGGTCCGATCTTGATGCGACCCGCCGCCAGCGGGCGGGCGACAGTCGCCACCGCCTACAGGCTCATCCCGGCCGCGGCGCCGCGCCGGGCCAGGCGCATGTAGACGGCGATCAGCACCAGCAGGAGGAGGATCACGGCCATCCCAAGGGCCGAACCGAAAGCCCAGTCGTGAGCGCTGACGAACTCGTCGCCGATCAGGTTTCCGATCATGTAACTCTTGGCGCCACCGAGGATCGCGGGTATCACGTACTCGCCCGTGAGGGGGATGAAAACCAGCAGGCAGCCGGTGAGGATGCCCGGCATCGTCAGCGGCACTGTGATGCGCCAGAACGCCTGTAGCTTGCCGGCGCCGAGGTCTTTGGCCGCTTCGAGCAGCCGCTTGTCGAGGCGCTCGAGTGAGACGTAGAGTGGGAAGACCATGAGGGGCAGGTAGTTGTAGGCGATGCCCATCAGCACGGCTTTGTACGTGTACAGAAACCCCAGGTCCCCATGCAGCAGGTTTGCCTGCCGCAGCACATGTGCCAGCGGACCGTTGTCGCTCAGAAGGATCAGCCACGCATAGGTCCGGGTGAGGAAGCTCGTCCAGAACGGAACGATCAGCATGACCAGGAACAGGTTCTTCCAGCGCCCGGCCCGCGTCGCCAGGAAGTACGCCAGGGGAAACCCCATGAGCAGGCAGATGGCCGTGCCGCTGGCGGCCATGCCCAGTGTGTTCAGGAAGATACGCAGGTAGATCGGACTCTTGAGCAGCTGCGGGTAGTTGCCCAGGTTGAAGCGGTAGTCGATGCCGCCGTAGTCGGCGGACGTCAGGAAGCTGAAGACGAGGATGAAGCCGAGCGGCACGACGAAGAAGGCCGCGTACCAGAGAGTGGCCGGCGCCAGCAGGACGCTGCCGGCGCCGGCGCTTACGCGTGCGAGTCGGCGGTCCAACCGCCTAGGCCGCCTTGAACTCCGCGAAGATCTGGTCGCGCGCCCTCTGCCCGGCCGGTGTCGCCTTCCGGGTCTCGAGCGGCGCAATCGCGGCCGCAGACGGGAAGATGATCGGGTCGTTCTTGATCGCGTCAGGGATGAGGGCCTTGACGTCGGATTCGGCCTGAGCGTAGTACGTGTACCGGATCTCCTGGGCCTGGATGCTCGGGTCGAGCAGGAAATTGATGAACGTGTGCGCGGCCACCGGGTGCGGGGCGCTGGCGAGGATCGCCCAGCAGTCCACCCAGAGCTCAGCGCCTTCGGCGGGGATGACGTACTGCACGGGTGGCGCAGGCGTCTGGCCCTTGAGCGCTTCGAAGTCGCCGTTCCAGCCCATCGCTATCCACATGTCGCCGGTCGTGAGGTCGGCCTTGTAGTCCGTCGAGGTGATCTTGCCCACGAACGGCTTGAACTTGAGAAGGGTGTCGCGAGCCGCCGACAGCTCCGAGTCCTTGTCGGAGTTGTACGAAAAGCCGTGAGCCTTGAGGGCCATGCCAACGGTCTCGGTGGCGCCGTCCAGGACGGTGACCTTGCCCTTGTACTGGCTGGCGTTGGCGAAGAAATCCTTCCACGTGGTCATCGGCTGGACCTTGTCCGTTCGGTAGCCGAACCCCGTGGTGCCCCAGTCCTTGGGTACGCTGTGCTTGCTGTTCGGGTCGTAGCCGGGGTTCCGGAAAGTCGCGTCGACGTGGCTGAAGTTCGGCAATTGGCGGAAGTCCAGCGGGAGCAGCAGGTTCTTCTGGATCATGATCTCGACCATGTAGCCGGTGGGGACGACGATGTCATACCCCTTCGCTCCGGCTTCGATCTTCGCCAGCATGTCCTCATTGCTTGCGTACGTGGCCGTGTTGACG
>JBGPOC010000091.1:0-7917 GCA_041487825.1 Candidatus Dormibacteraceae bacterium
AACCTGCAGAAGATCATCGACGAACAGACCGAGCCCTGGGGCATCAAGGTCGCTGTGGTCGAGATCAAGGATGTGGAGCTGCCGAGCACGATGCAGCGGGCGATGGCCAAACAAGCAGAGGCCGAGCGCGAGAAGCGGGCCAAGATCATCAATGCCGAAGGTGAGTTCCAGGCCTCGCAGACGCTCGCCAACGCGGCACAGATCATCTCGTCGCAGCAGGGCGCGCTGCAGCTGCGCTTTCTTCAGACCCTGGTCGAGATCGGCTACGAGAAGAACACCACGATCGTCTTCCCGATCCCTATCGACCTGATCCGGCCCATCCTGGACATCGTCCCCAGGGCTGCGTCCGACAACCCTCCAAGCACGCCGTCGCTGCCGCATCAAGGTACCAAGTCGGACTGAGCGGCCAGGTCCTCCTCGACGCGGCCGGCGCACTGGTCGTCCTGCTGCTGCCGTTGCCGCCGGTCCTCACCGCCAACGTGGCGGTGGGCAAGCACTGGGCCGGCCAGGCCACCGGAATCCTTGCAGGCGGGACGGCTGGCATCACGTTCCTGGTCGGGCTAGGCCTCGTGGTCGGCCTGATCCGGCTGGTCCCGGGCGCCCAACCTCTTGGTCTTGGCGGCGGCGTCATCGCGACCGCGGTGGTGGCGGCAGCCCTGGCGTCGAGGCCCATGCGCGAAGGGCTGGCCCGCGTGGTGCCCATCGATCCGGACAGCCCGGTGCATGCATACGCCCTGGTTCTTGCAGTGATCCTGTTCGGCGCCCAGCTGGCGACGATCTTCTTCGTCGACAACCTGGCGCTCGATCGATCCCTCCCGCCGTTGACACTGGCCGACGTCGCGGCCTCCGAGACACCCTTTCTGATCATGGCGGTGGCCGGCGTCGGCTTCTACATCCGGCGCGACGCCTCAAGCGCACTGCAACGCCTTGGATTGACGAGGCCCGCCTGGTGGCAGATCTCCATCGCGTTTGCGTGCGCGGGCGCCTTCTTCGCCTTCGGCCTGGGCGCCAACGCCCTGAGCAACGACTGGACGCCTCAAGTGGCAAGCCAGGTGCATAAGACGCTGCAACACATTTATGGCGGGCTGGGCGATCCCCTCGGGATAGTGGCGCTCGCGCTGCTGCCCGGAATCTGCGAGGAAATCCTGTTCCGCGGAGCGCTGCAGCCGCGCATCGGTCTCCTGGCCACGGCCCTGCTGTTCACGTCGATCCACACTCAGTACGGACTGTCGCTCGACGTGCTCGCCGTGCTGGTGCTCGCCATCGGGCTGGGCTTGATAAGGAAGTACACGAACACCACGACGTCGGTCGTCTGCCATGCGAGCTACAACCTCCTGGTCGGGGCTGGGATCGCCACCAGCCTGGTGGGAGTGGCTATCGGCGCCGAAATGACGCTAGTGGCCGTGTCCGGATACGCCGTCTGGTCGAGAAGGCGCCCAACGACCCTGGTGGTCCCTTAACAACCTGGGTTGTCACCTGGTCGCGGTCTCCGTAGCCTCCGCATCTGGTGCGCTGGCGGGGGAGGGACGGCGCAGGAGGAGGGAGGGCCCCGGCCTGGGTGTGCGTTGCGAAGCCACCGCTCGCCGAGGGTTGTTAACAAATGTGGTGACCGGCATACCCTGAGGTAGAATTCGCAGGGTGGCACCAGATATAGGATCGATGGAGACCATCAACCCCAACATATTGGCTGCTGCCATACCGGCCGTGATCGCCGTGGTGAACCAGAAGGGCGGGGTGGGCAAGACGACCACGGCAATCAACCTGGGCGCCGCCCTCGCCGAGGCGGGCCACTCCGTGCTCCTGGTCGACCTCGATCCGCAGGCCAACTCGACATCCGGCCTCGGGCTCGACCCGGTCCGCGCCCGCGTCAACATCTACCACCTGCTCACGGGCGAAGCGACGCTTGAACAAGCTTCGGTGCCAACGAGCGTTCCCGGGATGCAGCTCATACCGTCACACATCGATCTCGCCGGAGCCGAGATCGAGCTCGCGACCCTGAGCGCGCGCGAGACCCGCCTCCGCAAAGCCCTCGAATCAGTGCCCGAGGGCGTGGCCTGCGTGATCATCGACTGTCCTCCCTCGCTCGGCCTCCTGACGCTCAATGCCCTGACTGCGGCGACCAGCATGCTGATCCCGACCCAATGCGAGTACTTCGCGCTCGAGGGCCTGCGCCACCTGCTTTACACGCACCAGCTCGTTCGCTCCCGTCTCAACCCCAAGCTCGGAATCGCGGGCATCGTCATGACGCAATTTGACGCACGCACCACCCTTTCATGGGACGTCCTGAGGGAGGTCAGGCGCTCGCATCCCGCGCACGTCCTGGAGACCTTGATTCCTAGAAACGTCCGGATCAGCGAAGCGCCCAGCCATGGCAAGTCGGTGATTCAGTACGACCCCACCTGCCGTGGGTCTGCCGCCTATCGCGCATTGGCAAAGGAGCTGTTGGAACGATGAAGCAACGCATTCGTGGATTGGGCCGTGGCCTCGACGCCCTCATCCCAATGTCCCGCGAGGGGGACGCGATGGTCCCGCAGATGATCGCGGTCGACCAGATCCGCCCGTCCCACCACCAGGTGCGCACGCGTTTCGAAGCCGAGCCTCTTGGCGAGCTGGCCGAGTCCATCCGCCGGCACGGCGTCCTCCAACCGCTGCTTGTGCGCCGGCTCACCGACGGTTATGAGCTCATCGCGGGCGAGCGCCGTTGGAGAGCCGCCCGGCTCGCGGGACTCACAGCTGTGCCCGCAGTCGTTCGTTCGGACGCAGGCAGCGACGCCCAGCTGGTGCTCGGTCTCATCGAGAACCTTCAGCGCTCGGACCTCGACCCGATCGAAGAGGCCGGGGGACTCCGTCGCTTGACCGAAGAGTTCGGCCTGACCCATGAGGAGGTTGCAGAGAGGATCGGCAAACACCGCGTGTCGGTGTCGCAAGCGCTCCGCTTGCTCAACGGGTGCGCGGCCGTCCAGTCGTCGGTGGCCTCCGGCGTCATCAGCGCAGGCCATGCTCGCGCTCTCATCGCCCTCGAGTCGCAAGCCGCGCAAGAGCATGGCTTGAAGGTCGTGGTCGCGAGGCGGTTGTCGGTGAGGCAGACCGAGAACTGGGTGCGCACCTACAAGCCTCGGCGCAGGCCGAGAACCGATGGCTCGGCCGAACTGCGCGCTCTGGCCGCCGAGGTGGAGAAGACGCTTGGTCTTCCGGCGAAGATCACCGGCACCATGAATCGCGGCAAGGTGGAGCTCAGGTACTCGAGTCGAGAAGAGCTGGAACGGGTCTGCGCTAAGCTCGTCCCCTAAGACTCATGGCGCTCCAACAGCAACCTGCGTCCTCGACCACGCCTGTCCGCGCTTCTTCAACCGCGTCATCACTCCTCCGCGAGCTGGTCGAGGTCGTCGTGCTGGCGGTGATCCTGTACTTCGGGATCAGCTTCGCAGTCCAGGCGGTGCACGTCGAGGGGCTGTCGATGTTCGCGACACTCGACAACAACGACTACCTCATCGCAAACAAGATCGATTACCGCCTGCACGCGCCGCAGCGCGGGGACATCATCATCCTTCGTCCTCCGACCGACAACTCCAAGGACTTTATCAAGCGGATCATCGCCCTGCCCGGTGAGCGCCTTCTCATCAGCGATGGGATCGTCTATATCAACGGGCACAAGCTGGACGAGCCGTACCTACCGGAGGCGTGGACCTTTCTCAACAACTGGGGTGGTCCCGACGGGATGGTGGTGCCGCCAAACGAGTACTTCGTCATGGGCGACAACCGCAATCGGTCCCAGGACTCACGCGTTTTCGGCTTTATCAGTCGTGACCGGATCGACGGGCGCGCCTGGTTTCGAATCTGGCCGTTGAATCATGTCGGCGGCATCTATGCATTGCTTCCGACCCTGGAGACCGGGACCGTCTCCGTAGGCTGACCGAGCGCGGCTACCCTCCGATTGCGGTCCTGAAGCCCGCATCGCGGGTGAATGGACCGATGACGGCCATCTGGATCGACGAACGCAAGACGGAGTTCGCAACTCGCCGGACGTCCGAGGTCGTGACGGCATCGACGGAGGCGAGCTCATCCTCGATGGTCTGGATCTCGCCCAGCAGGAGCTCCTGGTACGTGAGCCAGAAAGCGACCCCGCTGGTCGTTTCGAGGTCCAGGCGAAGGCGTCCTTTTGTGAACTCCTTTGCCCGCGCGAGCTCTTCGTCGGCCAGGTCATGGTCGCAGAGCTCATGCATCTCGGCGATGACAGCCTGGATGGCCTGGATCGCTTTTTTCGGGTCGACTCCGAGGTAGATGCCGAGATGTCCGGTATCGCGGTGTTTCTGAACGAAGCTGTGCACGTCGTACGCCAATCCGAGGCGCTCGCGGATGTTGAGGAAGAGCCGTGAGCTCATACCTTCTCCGAGGACGGTGTTGAGAAGGTCGAGCGCGTAGCGGTCTGGGTGCACGTAGCTCAGCGCGCGCACGCCGAGGCAGATGTGAGCCTGCTCCGTGCGCTTGCGCCGCAACAGGACGTGAGGCCCGTCCAGTGAGCTGGGCGCCTCAGCGATCAGCATGCCGTCCGGTTCCGCGGGTAGCGTCAGGCGTGAGCTCACCGCCGCCAGAGTTTCGCGTTCATCGACTGCACCCGCCACCCCGATGACGAGGTTGGGCAGCCGGTAATGGGCGTCGGCGTACTCGAGGATGTCATCGCGGGTCAACCGGGCGACGGATTCCTGGGTGCCCGCGATGTCGCGCCCCAAGGGATGCCCGGGCCATATCGCCTCCTCCAGGAGGTTGAGCGCGTACTCCTGAGGTTGATCCTGGTACATCCTCAGCTCCTCCAGGATCACCATCCGTTCCCTCTCAACATCGTCCTGCGAGAGCTTCGAGTTCGAGACGATGTCGGACAGCACATCGAGACCCAGCTGCAGGTGCTCGGCGGGAACCCGCGTCCAGTAGGCGGTCAGCTCCTTGTCTGTCGACGCGTTGATGAACCCGCCGACACCTTCGATGGCGTCTGCGATCTCCTTCGAAGTTGGGCGCAGGTTTGTGCCCTTGAAGAAGAGGTGCTCGATGAAATGCGACACGCCGGCGTGCCGCTCGTCCTCCAGCCGCGAGCCCCCACCGAACATGAAGACGAGGCTTGCGGACATTCGCTCCGGCATCGGAGCCATGACCAGCCTGGCCCCTCCCGAAAGGCCGTGAACTTGCTGGGGTACCGCCATGGGAGCGCCAGTATAGGCAGGTCCGCTCAGTCCGCCCCGTCGCCCTCCTGCAGCGCGCCCAGCGCCGCAAAAAGTGTCATCGCCACGAAGTCGGCTGGCATCCCGTCGGAAACCGCATCCAGCGCCTCGCCCAGATACCGGCGAACGTTCGGAACGTGGTCCACCTCTCGCAGCTCGAGGCAGTCACGGATCGCTTCGGCGATCTCCGTCGGCGTGATCTCCTCGTCACCGGCGCCGTCCTCGACGGCATTGATCAGAGCGATCGCTTTCCGGATCCGCCCCGCCGCGGTCCGGCCCGGCATTCTCGCGTTACTCGGCGGCCGGCTTGCGAAGCCCAACCACAACACGCCGCTCGGGTTCCTCGCCGATGCTCGAGCTCGTCACCTCGGGATCTCCTTCGAGCGCCAGGTGGATCGCCCTGCGCTCGAAAGCCTGCATTGCGTCGAGGGTGATCGCGTCGCCGGTCATCTTCACCTGGCGGGCGGCGCGCAGCGCGATCTCGCGCACGGTGTGCTCTCGCCTCTGCCGGTAGCGCTCGACGTCGACGATGATGCGCTCGCCCTCGGCAAGGTGCCGGCCGACCATGACGTTGGTCACCGACTGAAGCGCCCGCAGGGTCTCGCCACGCCAGCCGATCAGGGCGCCGAGATCTCGACCGCTGATGTCGAGCGTCATGGGGTCGCTGCCCGGGCGCGCGGTCACCTGCGCGCGAATGCCCATGTGCTTCAGCAATCCTTCGACCAGGGTTCGCGCCACCTCCGACTTGCCGTCGGCAGGACTCGCTGCCGCAGCCGTCTGAGCCCCCTGGTCGATCACCATGACCTCGACCACGGTCTCCTCCGCCCCCTCGCTCAGCACCTTGACGTCCACGTTGCGCCGGCTCTCGCCAAGCTCGATCAACGCCGCGTCGACCGCCTCGTCCAGCGTGCGTCCCCTTCCTTCTGCTGATCTCATCGCACTGCCCTCATCTCTTTCGTTTTCCTCGGTTGCGCCCGGTCTGGGGCGCGTTCCTGACTGCGTTCCCACGGCCATTCTTGGACCCGTCCCCAGGCAGGCCCTTGGGCCCGATGTCGGGTCCGGCCCTGGGTCCGACCCCACCCCTCAAGCCGACTGCCGCCGCTGAGCCTGGGTCGGCTCGCCCGGGCAGCAGATTGCCCCAACCGACTACGAAGTACTGCTGGATGATACCGACGCAGTTGCTCACGAAGTAGTAGAGGCCGAGGCCCGCCGGCACGTTGAGGGCGAACCAGGCGATCATCAGCGGCGACATCCAGACCATCATCTTTTGCATCTGCTGGGCCTGGAGTTCCTGCTCCGTCGGGTTGGGCGGCGGCGGCATCTGCAGCATCTTGGTCTGCACGTACGTGGTCACTCCCGCAAGCAGCGGAAAGATGAGGTACACGATCGCGGGGATGGCGAAGCCGAAGAGCGACAGGAGCGGATGGTGATTCGGGTTGTCATTGAGGTTGGGCACGAACAGGAAGTGCGCAGGGACCGTCTGGCTGTTGGCAAAGCCCTTGAACACGTAGAAGAGCGCGGTGAGGATCGGAATCTGGACGATGAGCGGGAGGCAGCCGACGAGCTGGCCCAGCGGGTTGATGCCATGCTCCTGGTAGAGCTTCTGCATCTCTGAGTTCAGGCGTACGCCATCCTTCTTGAACTTCTTGCGCAGCTCCGCGACCTCGGGCGCCAGCTTGCGCTGCTCGAGCATCGTCTTCCGCTGCGTCTTGAGCTGGAACAGCGTCAGTGGCGCGAGCACCAGCCGGATGCCGATCGTGAAGACGACGACCGCCAGGCCGAAGGCGCCGATCGTGGTGAGGGCCGGGACGGCCTGGAACTGGTGGTACACGAAGATCAAGACGGCCGAGAGGTTGTTCACGAACACGACCTGCCAGAACTCGGCGATCGGCTTGAAGACGTCGAACGGGGAACTCAGGTAGATGTCAGGTCTCCAGTTGGGAACGGCCGGCGGCACGGAGGTCAGGGAACAGGATCGTAGCCGCCCTTGGCGAACGGATGGCACCGCGCGATGCGCGCCGCTCCCATCCAGCCACCCCGGAGCCAGCCATATCTCTCCACGGCCTCGTAGGTGTATTGCGAGCACGACGGGTAGTACCGACACGAGGGCGGAAGGATCTTCGAGAACGACATCTGGTAGCCGCGAATCAGACCGAGCAGGATTCTGGTCATCAGTTCAGTTTCGAGAGCCTGAGCGCAGCCTGCGCCGCCTCCTTACTCAGGTCGGAGAACGACACTTCCAGGGCCGCCGGCCGGGCGATCAGGACCATGTCATATCGTATTCCCAGGTTGGCCAGTGGCGAATCGGGGCCCAGCAGCATGCGCCGCGCCAGCTCACGTAGACGGCGCCTGGCCAGGTTGCGCTCGACCGAGCTCTTGACGGCCCGGCTGACGGTCACGCCGACGCGGTTCTCATCGCCCAAGCTGGGCACGGCAAACGCGACGAGCGCGCGCCCGCTGTACACCCGCTTGCCCGCGATCGCAGCCTGGAACTCCACCTGCCGGCGAAGCCGGAATCGCCTCTTCACGCGGGAGGCGCGCTTAGCTGCTCAGCCGCAGTCGGCCTTTGCGACGGCGGTTCTGCACCACCCGCACACCGCCACGCGCGCTCATGCGGCGCAGGAAGCCGTGCACGCGGCGGCGATACCGCTTCTTGGGTTGAAAGGTTCGCTTGATGTCGGGAACTCCCTGTTCTCAGAGACTT
>JBGPOC010000092.1:0-7890 GCA_041487825.1 Candidatus Dormibacteraceae bacterium
AACTCCTACAAGCGGCTGGTGATCGGGGCGCCAACGTCAGGCGCGACCTGGGCTCCCGCGTACGTGACCTATGGGCACAACAACCGGACCCAGATGTTGCGAGTTCCGGCTCCCGGCCGAGTTGAGGACAGGACCGTGGACGGGTCGTGCAATCCCTACCTGGCCGCGACCGTCATCCTCGCCGCGGGACTCGACGGGGTGGAGCACAAGCTAGAGGCCGGTGAGCCGAACGAGACCAACATGTATGAGATGCCGGCGAAGGAGCGCGAACGTCGCGGCATTGACATCCTGCCGGCGAACCTGCTCGACGCCGTGCGCAGCCTGGAACAGGATGATGTGCTCCGCAAGGCTCTCGGCAAGGGGATGGGCGAGGACTACATAGACTATTTCGCCGGCGTCAAGAAGCGCGAGTGGCAGGCGTACCACGAGCACGTCACCGATTGGGAGCGCGAGCACTACCTGTCGTTGGTCTGACGGCGACTTCTGCGGCGGGGGTTCAGTGTGAGACCGCCGCCGCCGCCAATTCGGAGACGAGCCGGCGCTCCCGGAAGCGGCTTGGCGAGAACGAGGCGATCAGTTCTGGGGACCGCCCGGTGGCCACAGCCTCGGCCATGCAAACCCCGGAGATGGGCGCTGCCTTGAAGCCGTAGGTTCCCCAGCCGCAGTCGACGAAGAAGCCCGCAACCTCCGTCTCCCCCATGATCGGGCTGTAGTCGGGGGTCACGTCGCAAAGGCCCGTCCACGACCTGAGCACCTTGATTGTGCGCAGCCTGGGCAGGAGATCGGTGGCGTGGCGGGCCGAGGTTTCCAGGAAGTTCAGGGTCGAGGCCAGGCTGAATGTGCTGTAGGGTTCGATCTCCGACCCGATCAGGATCTCGCCTCGATCGGTCTGGCTCACGTACACGTGCAACGTGGCGGACACGATGATGATGTGAAGCAGCGGCTTGATCGGCTCGGTCACATACGCCTGCAGGTTGTGCGTGACGATCGGAAGCTCGATGCCGGCCATCGCGCACACCTGGCTCGACCAGCCCGCGACGCAGGCGAGGACTGCAGGCGCGGAGATCGGCCCTCGGTTCGTCTGGACTCCACGCACCCGGCCGGACTCGACATCGATGCCGGTCACCTCGGTGGCCTGCACGATGTCGACGCCGAGGCGATCGGCGGCCCTCGCGTACGCCCACACCACCGCGTCGTGGCGGATCACCGCGCCGGGTGGGTGGTAGAGGCCGCCTTCGATCGGGTAGGTCACCTTATCCGAGAGGTCGAGCTCCGGGCACAGTTTGGCGATCTCCGCCCGCCCGACCACCCGGCTCTGCACGCCGAGCATCTGGTTGACCTCGGCCCGCTCGACCATCGTCATCATCGCGCGCTCCGTGTGCGCGAGAGTGATGTGACCCTGCTGGGAGAAGAGCAGGTTGTAGTCGAGCTCCTGCGACAGGCGTTCGTACAGCTTGACGCTCTGGTCGTAGAACCGCACGCCCTCGGGCGTGCGGTAGTTGGAGCGGATGATGGTGGTGTTGCGGCCGCTGCCGCCCGCGCCGAGGTAGCTCCTCTCGAG
This sequence comes from Candidatus Dormibacteraceae bacterium, assembly GCA_041487825.1. GTDB lineage: Bacteria > Chloroflexota > Dormibacteria > Dormibacterales > Dormibacteraceae > Palsa-872. The sequence goes on from JBGPOC010000092.1 coordinate 1,562, forward strand.
AACCGCGACATTGCGCACGCCCCTCTTGGCCAGCTCATAGGCAGCGGCTAGGCCGTGCACGCCGCCGCCGATGATGACGACGTCATACGATTTCTTCGGTTCCGGCCGGCGCCACATGTGCCAGGGCTTGAAGTAGCCGGTCATCGCCGCCTCCAGCCCAGCGACTCGATGGCAGCCCAGCCGGCCGGTGCGCCACCGAGCCCGCCGCCCAGGTCGGTGAGAACGGTCCACGCATAGCGCCCGTGCTCCGAGCCGACGTACAGCTCAACCGCCGGTCCCTCGAGATCGCTCCCCAGCAAGATCGCCGGAATCCTGGCCCAGCTCGCCGCTGCGCACCGGCCGGCCTTCAGCTCAACCGGGTCGAGGGTCATCGTGCGCGCGAGAAATTCACCCAGGCGCGGCCCGGCGACCAGGAACCCCGACATCGCGGAGGTCACATCGGTCGCCAGGCAGCCATCGTCCGGTTCGGTGTCAAGCGTCTGTAGCACCTCGCTCTCGCGCGACGCCGGTGTCAGGACCACCGCGTGATCCCTCGCGATCCGGGCCGCCACGTCCCTTTCGCCGAACGACGCGGTCAGCAGTGGGTCCAGGGCCTCTCCGATGAGGCGCCGCAAAAGCGGCTCGATAGCGCCGCTGAGCCGGAGCTTGCCCTGCGCGCTTACGTCGGCGAATCCGAGGGCGCGGCGCAGGGTGTCCACCTCATGGTCTTCACCTCCATAAGTGGCGGGCACCTCCCATGCGCCGCGCCTGGCGAACACCGCCCCCAGGCGACCATGCATGCGGTGAGCCGTCGACCTCATGACGGGTTCGGGCCACCTCGCCGCAGCTGAAGGCGTCGTTTTGGACGCGGCCGGCGCCTGTTCGCTCACGATCTCAACCTCGCACCTTCGGGATCCAGGAACGGCTTCAGGTGCACGCGTGCGCCGATGGTGCTTCCGCCTGACCGAAACTCGAGTGGCGTCCCATCACCCGCCATCGCCGCAGGCACCCAGGCAAGGCCGATGAAAGCCCCTGCCGCGTCGCTCCACCGGCTCGAGCAGACTCGCCCCACGGGTTTGCCGCCGCTCGACAGCGCGGCTCCCTCGAGCGGGAGGCCGCCAGCCTCCACCTTGAAACCGACCAGCCTCTCGACCATGTCCCGCCCGGTCTCGTCGAGCAGCGTGCCGCGGCCGATGAAATCGAGCTTGTCCAGCTTGACCATCCACTCGAGGCCGGCGCCCAACGGCGTGGAGAGGGCGTCGGTGTCCTGGCCGACGATGATATGCTGCTTCTCCAGCCGGAGGATGCGCTGCGCCTCGAGCCCAAAAGGCAGGATGCCCAGGTCCCGCCCGGCATCCAGCATCGAATCCCACACATGCTCGGCATAGCCGCCCGGAAAGTGCACCTCGTAGCTCAGCTCACCCACGAAGCCGATCCGCAGGATGATCGCCGGCACTCCCGCGACGGAAGCTCGGGCCAGCTTCAGGTAGGGGAGGGTGGTGGCCGAGACGTCAGCGTCGGTGAGGCGACTCATGAGCGTTCGCGACATTGGCCCGGCCACGTTGATGGCGGCGTACGCGCTGCTCACGTTGACCGCGTTCACCTCGAACCGCCAGTCGGCCATCCACCAACCGATCCACTGGTCGATCGCATCCGAGCCGCTGGTGGTGGTGGTGACGAAGAATTCGTCCTCGTCCAGCCTCCCGACGGTACCGTCGTCGAGGATCACGCCCTGATCGTTAAGCATGGCGCCGTAGCGAATTCGACCCACCTTGAGATCTCCGAAACGGTTCGGATACAGCCTTTCGAGAAGCTCGACCGCGCCCGTTCCCCGGACGCGGAACTTGCCCAGCGTGCTCACGTCGATGATCCCCACGCGCTCGTGGACAGCCCTGCATTCTTCGGCGGGCGTGCTGTAGTGCCGCGGGCGGCGCCATTCACCCGTCCAGATGAACTCGGCGCCGAGGTCGATGTGGCGGTCCTGGAGCGGACTCTCCTTGCACGGTTCGAGATGGTCGGCCGCGAGCAGTCCGAGCTCAACCGGCCTCCACGGAGCTCGAGTGGTGGGGACTCCTGTCTCCGGGACCGTTCGGCCGGTCAGTTTCGCCGCGTGCCTCACGCAACCTGCCAGACACGACTTGCCCTGGCAAGGGCCCATGGCCAGCGTCGTGTACCGCTTGAGGAGCTCGATCGAGTCGAAGCCCTCGTCGACCGACTGCCCCATCTCCTTGGTGGTCACGTCCATGCACAGGCACGTGAACGTCTTGGCGTCGCTCTTGGGGGGGGCGGGCACGGCAACCTGAGAACGTTCGTTGTGGCCGGCAAGGCCCTCGAGCGCTGCGCGACGGCTGGCGTACGGTGACCTTCCCGCGGCCGCCGCGGCGGCAAGCCCCGCGAGGCGGCCGGTGATGAGGCTCCGCACGGGGTCCGACTCGCCGAGGACCGATCCTGCCGCGTGGATCCCCTCGGGGATCTCGGACGGCATGAAGGCCATCGCTTCGGAGTCGTACCGCGAGCCGGCCCCCGCCTGGGAGAGAAGGCCCGAAGCCGGAACGACCTGGCCCGCGACCACCAACAGGTCGCAGGCGAACCGCTGCTCGGCGCCCGCAACGCGCGCCACCAGGCCGCTCACGCGCCGGCCCCCCTGGGCCCGGATCGGTATGGCCGCCGCCCGAACGATGGCCCCCGCGCCGGTTGCGCGCTCGACCTCAGGACCGCGCGGGTCGCTCCGCCAGTCGAGCACGGTGACCACGGCGCCGGCGGCGAGCAGGGTCTGCGCGACCTGGTAACCACGGTCACTGCCGGCAAGGACGATGGCCTGCTGTCCCGGGAGGACGCGATGCAGGCCGACCAGCCTTTCGACGGCGCCGGCCAGCATGACGCCGGGCAGGTCGTTGTTTCCGAAGGCGAGCGGCTGCTCCAGGCCGCCGGTGGCGATGACCGTCTGGCCGGGCCGGATGCGCAGCAGGCCGGCCGGCGCGGCCGCAGCCACCAGGTTGTACTCGAAGATCCCGAAGACGCCGGTCGCGGTCCTCACGTCGACACCGGCCTCGTCGAGATCGGCGGCGAGGCGCTGCGCCAGCGCGTGGGCGGGCTCGCTTTTCTGGTGCTCGGGGTCCAGCACGGGCCGCGAGCTGCAGCGAAGCCTGCCTCCAAGGGCCGGCTCGGATTCGACCAGCATCGTCCGCGCGCCCGCCCTCGCCGCCTCCGCTGCCGCGCCCAACCCGGCCGGTCCGCCGCCGACGACGAGCACGTCCGGGTGGAGGGTTTCAGCCACGTAGTGCCTGTGGGCGGCCTCCGACGAGGGTGGTTTGCCGATGCCCGCGGCGCGGCGGATGAACGGCTCGACGAGCGGCCACATGAAGCGGGGCCGGTAGAAGGCCTTGTAGTAGAAGCCTGCTGGGAAGAAGATCGAGAACCGGTCGACGGCGCGCATCAGGTCGTGGTCGACGCTGGGAATCCCGTTCTGCCTCTCGACCCGCATTCGATCCGCCACGAGGGTCTGGCACGCCTGCACGTTGGGGACCCCGTCGACCCTGACCATGCAGCTTGCACAGGCGCCGGTCATGCAGAAGAGGCCGCGCGGGCGGTGATACTTGAACGAACGGGCGGTCACGACCACGCCGGCGGCGGCTATCGCCGACGCGATCGTGTCCCCCACATAGGCTTCGACGGCCCGGCCGTCCAGCTGGAAGCGAACGCTCTGCGTCCGGTCGATCGTCTCGCCCGCGGCTGGACCGAGGCGGCGGCTCACCGCCTCCTCCGCGCGTCCTCAGGCCAATAGCTGTCCATGAACCTGTTCGTCCTCGTATCGCGCATGGCCAGAAACCAGCCGCGGCATCCAGCGCGGTGGAACCACCATTCCTGCTGAGGTCCGCTGACGTTCTGGCGCACGAACAGGTAGCGGTTCAACGCTTCGACCGGAGCGCCCGGCTCAGGCCGGCGGTTGGACTCGCCGCCGAAGCTGAACTCGGTGAACTCCCGCGGCCCGCAGTTGGGGCATGGAACGAGCAGGCTCATCGCCTACGCAGAAGGGCCGCCACCCGTTCGGCGATGGCATCAGGGCTCAGAACCCAGTCGGTCCCCGCGAGCGGCACGCCCGTGATCATCGACGCCTCCAGGGTCAGGGCCCGCATGTCCTCGGCCTCGAGGTGGTGGACGTCCGCCTTGCCGCACGCCCTGGCCATCATCTGCATCTCCATCGTCATCGCGCTGACGAAGTTGAAGACGCGATCGGTCGCTTCGTCGACGTCGAGCCGAGCCTCGAGATCAGGGTCCTGGGTGGTGACGCCGACCGGGCAGCGCCCGGTGTGGCAGTGATGGCAGTAGCCGGGCTCAACGCCGAGCTTGTGGTAGTCCTCGACGTGAATCGGGGCGTTGCAGTTGAGCGCGATCAGGGCGGCCGTGCCGATGGAGACGGCGTCGGCGCCAAGCGCCAGGGCCTTGGCGGCGTCGACGCCGTTCTTGATCCCGCCCGAGACGATGAGCTGGACCTCGCCCAGAGCCTTGAGCTCGCTTAAGGACCTGACCGCCTCGGTCACAGCGCTGAGCGTGGGTATGCCGGTGTGGTCGAGGAGGACGTCGGGAGAAGCGCCGGTACCGCCCTCCATGCCGTCGACGACGATCACGTCGGCCTTGGCCTTGACCGCGAGCTTGACGTCGTCCGCGACGCGGCTGGCGCCGAGCTTGACGTAGATCGGCTTCTCCCAGTTGGTCGCCTCCCGCAGCTCCTCGATCTTGATCTGGAGGTCATCCGGGCCGATGAAGTCTGGATGGCGCACTGGGCTGCGCTGGTCGACGCCAGGAGGCAGCGTGCGCTGCTCCGCGATCACCGCCGAGACCTTCGAGCCGAGGAGGACACCCCCGGTACCTGGTTTGGCTCCCTGCCCGATCACGACCTCGATGGCGTCGGCCGCCTTGAGGTGCTCGGTGTTGAAGCCGTAGCGGCTGGGGAGGATCTGGTAGACGAGGATGTGCGAGGCCGCGCGCTCGTCGACGAGCATGCCTCCGTCGCCGGTCGTCGTCGAGATGCCGAGCCGTGTTGCCGCCCTGCCCAGGGCGACCTTGGCGGTCTTGGACAGCGCTCCGTACGACATGCCCGCGATGGTGATCGGCCGATCGAGCACCACGGGCTTGCTTGCGAATCGTGAGCCGAGCACCGTTCGCGTCTCGCAGCGCTCCCGGTAACCCTCGAGCGGCACCCGGGAGAGTGTGCAGGGCACGAACGTGAGATCGTCGAAGCAGGGCAGGCGGCGGTGCGTGGAGAAGCCCTGAAGCCGGTACCGCCCCAACTGCGCTTTGAGCTGGATGTCCTCGATGACCGCGGGCGACCACATAGCCGATGCCTGCAGGCGCCGGCCGTCGTGCTGGACCGATTGATCTCCTACCAACGGGCTCACAATGCGTGCCTCCAAAGCTCTGGTTCCTTCGTTGAGAAGTTCCACAATCGCCGGCCGCTTTCGATCCGCCTGAAGGGCAAGCGCGCAGCTTCGATGCCGAAGGGCGTCAGTGCCTCGTCCAGCGCGGTCTTGTCATCGTCCGTGAGCTCGTGTTCGACCGCGTCCGCGCCGAGGGCGGCGACGGGTCCCGCCACGTAGATGGTGCCCGCGTACATCGAGTCGCCAAGCCCGTCGGCGGCGGAGCCGCAGATGATGATTCGTCCGGCCTGCATCATGAAGCCGGTCATGTACCCGACCGATCCTCCGACGATGAGCGTGCCGCCCTTCATGGAGATGCCGGTTCGCGCGCCAGCGTCGCCCTGGACGAAGACCAGGCCACCCCTGATCGAGGCTGCCGCCCCCGACCCCGCGTGTCCGTAGATCTCGACCTGGCCCCGCATCATGCATTCGGCCACGCCCCACCCGCAGTTGCCGTGAACCCGCATCCGCAGCCCATCGTTCATGCCGCCTGCATACCAGCCCACCGGCCCGCGGAACTCCACTGTCACGCCCTCGGCCCTGACAGCAGGTAGGAGCGCGTGCCGCGCGCGCGGATTGTCGACCACGATCTCCTGGGTTCCCGCGGCGATCATCGTCCGGATGAGCTGATTGATCTCGCGGGTGGTGAGACCTTCACAATCGACACGGGCTGCGCTCGTCAGTTGACCCACCAGCGGACCTCCTTCGCCTGCAGCTCGCGCGGCTGCAGGTGCGGGTCGCGGAGCACGCGCCGGATCGCGATCTCCTCAGAAGCAAGCACGACCAACTCTTCGTCCTCCGCGTAAAGCAGTGGCTTGGTCGCGAACTGGTCGCGGGCGAGCCCGATGCCTTCTCTGGTCGACACCAGGTAGGCGAACGTGCCGTCAAGGTCCTTCACCGAGGCCTGCAATGCTGCCTCGAGCGATTCTCCGT
>JBGPOC010000093.1:0-7886 GCA_041487825.1 Candidatus Dormibacteraceae bacterium
CCGCATCAACGCCCGGGGCGCCACCGTCGTGATGGCGACCCACAACCGCGAGATCGTCGACCTGTTGCGCCGCCGCGTCGTCGCCATCGACGCCGGGCAGATCGCCAGGGACGACCGTTCAGGCAGGTACCACGAAGATGTTGAGAAACCTCAAGTTCGCGCTCAGTAGCGCCTGGCAGAGCTTCTGGCGGAACCTGGCGGTCAGCCTGGCCGCGGTTCTGTCGATCACGCTCATCCTCATCCTCGCCGGCGTGAACTTGCTGGTCGGTCATGCCTTCTCGCAGGTGGTCGACGGTTTCCGGCTCAAAGTCAGCGAGATCTCGATCAACGTCGCCGACGGCACCCCGCTCCAAACCGTCTACGACTTCCAGGACCAGCTGAAAGCCGATCCTCGAGTGGCGAGCGTCACCTTCATCACCAAGGAGCAGGCGCTCACGGATTTCACGCAGGACCCGAACAATGCGGTCTTCGCACAACAGATCCAGGGCAACCCGCTTGATGCGAAGCTGGAGGTGCGGGTGATCGACCTCAAGGACGTCGCCGCGATCGATTTGCTGGGGCGTAGGTGGTCCGGCGTTGATCCCACCGATCCGACGAACTATCAAGGTGACTTCGTGAATCGGATGCTCGAGCTATCGCAGTGGCTGGGCCTGGCCGGAATCGGCTTGATGGCCATCCTCGTCGTCATCTCGGTCGTGATCGTTATGAACACGATTCGCACCGCCGTCTATCACCGGCGCAAGGAGATCGAGGTGATGAAGTTGGTGGGCGCGACGGAATGGTTCGTGCGTGGCCCATTTGTCATCGAAGGCGTGATGACCGGGCTCATCGCGGCCTCCATCGCGCTATCTCTGCTCGCCATCGCGTATCAGCCCGCGGTGGAACGTTTTCACTCAGACATCGTTTTCATTCCGCTGACCTACGACCCTAGCTTCATCTCGAGCCTTGCACGCGACCTCCTGCTTGGTGGGGCGCTGCTCGGAGCGCTGGGCAGCTACATCGGCGTGCGCCGCTTCGTGAGGATCTGACTTGAGATCGCGGTTCGCGGCCGCCATTGTCATCGTCATCGCGTCCCAGCTCTGGGTGCTCAACGCCGTCCAGACGACGGCCTCGATCTACTGCTACAAGGGTGACCCGCCGGCGGTTTATCAGGCCTGCGTCGACTACAACAGGGGAATCAGTCAGCAGGTGGGCAACCAGCGGCAGCTGCTGAACATCAAGAGCCAGATCAAGAACACCCAGGCGCAAATGGACGCCTTGATCGGACTGATCACGACCCTCAACAATCAGATCGCGTCTCAGCAGGTGCTCGTGGCGAAGACGCAAGCCAGCATTAACGACCTCGACCGCAGGATTCGCTTGGCTGAGGCGGACCTGACCTTCCTCCAGGCCGACTTGAGCGAGCGCGAGCAGCTCTTGGAACAGCGGCTGAGATATGTCGACAACCATGGGGCGATCAACTACGTGCAGCTCGTCCTCACCGCGAGCAGCTTCAACGACCTGATGAACCGGATGATCGGCGCGCAGCAGGTCGTGAACTCTGACAAGCAGCTGTTGGACGAGCTCCATCAGCAGCGCTCCCTGGTGACTCAGGCCGCGACGGCCCTCGGCGTCCAACGGGCGCAGGTGTCTGCGCTGCTCAAACAGCAGAAGGCGACCGTCAAGGACATGAAGGCGAACCAGGCCACCCTTTCGGCGGCGCTCGGGTACCAGACGCAGCTCGAGTCGGAGCTTGCGGGCCAGTATCGAGTTCTTGTGGCGCAGCGGGCTGCGATCAATCACGAAGTGGCGGTGCTGGCACAGAAGTACCAGGCGGCGGCCGCCAAAGCCGGAGGCGGGACGGGCCAGTTCGAGTGGCCCATGCCGACCTGCGGCCATGGCTGCATCAGCCAGGGATTCGGCTGCAACTCTTACTGGTTCGAGCAATACGACACCGACTGCCCATACCCGCACCGCATCCACACGGGCATCGACATCGCGGGGCCTTGGGGAACCCCGATTGTCGCCGCCGATACCGGGATCATCTACTTCTTCCCCGGTATCTACGGGTACGGCAACTACATCATCATCATCCACGGCAACGGCTACTCGAGCCTGTACGGGCATCTATCGTCGTACGCCCGCGGCCTGCGCAGCGGTCAGATCATCGGCCGCGGCACCGTCATCGCATACGAAGGGTCGACCGGCAACTCAACCGGCCCGCATCTGCACTTCGAGATCCGCGTCAACAACCAGTGGAAGGATCCCTGCATCTGGCTGGGCTGCTGAGCTCTTCGTTTTGCGCGCAGGCGCGGTTGAGGTTGGGCCTAATTGATTGCGCTAGTCTGCTGACATGAAGCTCCGCGCTGCCCGTTGGGGCGGCGCCTTCCTGGTCGTCGCCCTGATCGGGTTCGTCTCCGGCCTGTACGTCGATCAGGCCTACTCGGGCTCGCCGTTTCTGCCCTACCTCGCGCACCACTCGGTGGGCCAGGTTGACACCACAGAGCTGGAGCAGGCGATACGGGTGATCCAGGCGAACTACGTGGACCGCAACCTGGATGCGACCAAGCTCGCGCACGGCACGGTCCAGGGGCTGGTGGCGAGCCTCAACGATCCGTTCTCCGCCTACTACGACCCGGCACAGTACAAGCGGCTGTTGGACTCGCTGCAGGGGCAGTACTCGGGCGTAGGCATCTACCTCACCTTCGGCAGCGGCTATCCCGTCATCGCCGGCACGGTGCCGGACTCGCCCGCCGCCAAGGCCGGGCTCCAGGCCGGCGACCAGATCGTCATGGTCGACAGCACGGACATGAAGGGCGCCACCGCGGACCAGGCCACCGCCGTCATCCAGGGACCGGACGGTTCCAAGGTCACCCTCACGATCAGCCGCGGCGGTACCACGTTCCCTGTCACGATCACCAGGGCCGAGATCCACGTGGCCTCCGTCCATTCGGCGGTGATCGGCGACCACGTGCTGTACGTGCGCGTCTATCAGTTCGGCGCCACCACCGGGACGGAGTTTGCCGCCGCTCTTTCAACAGGGCTCAAGGGGGCCACCGGTGTCGTGCTCGACCTGCGCGACGATGGCGGCGGCTACATCACTGCGGCGGATTCCGTCATCAGCGAGTTCGTCACCAGCGGTGAGACATTTGAGCTGCGTGATCGCGACGGCCACGTGGAGCGACACGACGCGAGCGGTGAGCACGCTGCGCCGACTGTACCGCTGGTCGTGCTGGTGAACGCGAACAGCGCCTCCGCGTCTGAGATCACTGCCGGATCTCTGCAGGTCCACAAACGCGCCAAGCTGATCGGCACGACAACGTTTGGCAAGGGGTCGGTGCAGCTCGACTTTCCCCTGATCGATGGGTCGGACCTGCACCTCACCATCAAGCGGTGGTACTTGCCGAACGGCGTGACCATCGATCACAAGGGATTGACGCCCGACATCACCGTGACGCTCGCCAACTCCAGCGATGAGTACGACGTGGCCAATCCGTCGTCCGGGTATGCGAAGGACACGCAGCTCAACGCGGCGCTGAAAACCCTCGCCGCTGGGTAGACTGAGCTTCCCGCAAGGGCGGTTAGCTCAGCTGGCTAGAGCGCCTCGCTTACACCGAGGAGGCCGTTGGTTCGAATCCATCACCGCCCACCACAACCACGACTTTTCAGTTCCAACGGCCGATCCTGTCTGTGCGTTCGAGATGGGGCGGCGGAGTAACTTCCGTTCGTTCCTACCGTTTAAGCCAGTGTGAGGCGTCTCGCTGCAGCACTCTTCCTGCTGGCCATCGGGTGTGGGTCGAGCCCGGTGGCCCGGCCGACAGCGTCGACCATCTCGAGCCCCACGGTTTCGCCCACCGCCACGGCAACGGCTGCGGCCACGCCATCGGCGGCTCCCGCGCAGACGCTGTATGCGGTGCTCGAGGCTCCTGCGCAGAACGCCCAGAACACGACCGTCGCGATCGCCGGCCTTGACGGTTACGCGCGCGCCAAGACCCACTTCACCCCGAGGTCCTATCCCTACGCTCCAGATGTCGCGGTCGTCTTGGCTCCCGAAGCTCATGTTGTCGCCGGGGTCGTTTACTACGTCGACGGACGCGGAGTGGTCAGGACGCTCGACCGAGCGGGCCATGTCCGGCAGGTCGCGGTCTTTCCCCTGACTCAAAAGCAGCAGGAGATCTCCTTCGCGGTGAGTCCAGACGGCAAGCACCTGGTGGCGTCAATCCTCACTTTGCCGGCTGTGGGGAAGCTGATTCCCGGCACCGGTTGGCACGAGCTGGTTGGTCCGTGGAAGCTGCGGGTCGATCGCGCTGATGCCGGCGGGCCCACTACAACTCTTCACCAGTGGCAGTCAACGAGCGAGCCTGGTTGCACCGCCGCCACATGCCCCGGCAAACCCGCGGGTCTCACGAACATCGTGATGGCGGGGTGGGACGTTCAGGGCCCGGTGGCCGTGGTGGGCAGCAATTTTGCAACGCAGAATCCACAGTTCGACCACCAGACGTTCTTCGGCGGGCATTTCGCCCACATCGATTTGTCGACCGGAAATCCAGGGACGGCGTTCGGGGGATGCCAGGGCGACTACCAGCCATGGTCTGTGGCCGTGGATGGAACGACGGTCTGCGCCGCCAGCCGCAATGCAAACGTGGGCCTTTCGGCGTCCGTATCTGTGCAGAGTCCCGGGCGGCCGGTTTGGGAGCCCGTCCTCCCGGCCAAGCCTCCGTTTGGATTGCCGGGCAGCTTCTCGCTCTCGCTGGATGGCAATTTGCTCGCCATGGATGGCGCCGTTGTCAGTCGATCCGGCCCGACGCTGGCACTCAACGAATCGTTCCAACCCCAGGGCTGGCTCGACCGCGGGACTCTGATCGGAGTCCAACTGAACCAAGCCGACCCGAACAAGTCCGATGGGATGGCCTACCTGCGCCTGTCGAATCCGACGCACCCTGTGCTCCTGGGCTTTGTCGGTGAGTTCGTCGGCACGATAAGTTAGTCGGCAACCCGCGGGATCGCGGGCGGATCGCTCCGGTCGATACAATCATCCGCCGTGCCGAGATAGCTCAGCTTGGTAGAGCACCGCACTGAAAATGCGGGTGTCCCCAGTTCAAATCTGGGTCTCGGCACCAGCCTTCTGTCTGGAGGGGGCTCCCCCCTCGGGGCGGCGGGCCTGGCGGAGCCAGTTCCCGGCGCACCGCCCTCCCGCCGGCCGCTAGTGGATGTAGTCGGCCGCCAGGGTCGCTGCGAACAGGGCCACGCCGAGCAGGGCGGCCCAGAAGGCCTTCCGGGCGACGGGATCGGTCCTCAACCAGGACCAGGTGTTGACCGCCGTCGCGAGCACGAGATAGAGGTATGCGAGCTCCGACCACATGACCAGGAAGTGCACCTGACCGACCTCGCTCCATCGAAACGGGATCGGCATCGACCAGTTGACGAGGTCGAGCTTCGCCTGCACGAGAAAAGCCGTGAACGCGGTGACGAGCCCGAGCAGCATGTAGAGCGGCAGGCGCCGCCAGGGGATGCCGGCCGCCAGCTGGCGCAGCACCAGGAAACCGGCGACGTTCATGGCCGGGATCAGCAGCCCGTCCCCAAGCACCCCCGAGTAGTAGGAGAACACGGTGTGCTGGTGGCCCCTGTACGAGAGGGAGAAGGCCCACTGGTAGCCGAACAGAAGCGCCCAGCTGACCACCGCGGGCGCGATCGGCAGCCAGGCGTGGTCCCGCGCTCTACGGACGACGGAGACCATTCGCCGCCGATGTTAACGGATGGTGCCGCGATCACAGCACCCGGGGGCGGCATACTAACCCGCCTGATGGATGAGATCCGCGCGTTCCGGTTCGGCGTCCAGGAACACAGGGCGCCCAGCGCAAGCGCCTGGAAGGACAAGGCGCGGGAGGTGGAATCGCTCGGGTACTCCGCGCTGTACCTGCCCGATCACTTCAAGGACCAGGTGGGGCCGATCGCGGCGCTGATGGCGGCAGCTGACGCGACCAGCAGGTTGCGCGTCGGCTCGCTCGTATTCGACAACGATTACAGGCACCCCGTGGTGCTGGCGAAGGAGGCGGCCACGATCGACCTGTTCTCGGGCGGCCGCCTCGATTTCGGCCTGGGCGCAGGCTGGCTGGCCGCCGACTACGAGCAGGCCGGGATGTTGTTCGACGCCGCAGGTACACGCATCGGCAGGATGGAGGAGGCGCTCCAAATCATCAAGGGGCTGTTCGCCGGAGGTCTCTTCTCGTTCACGGGCGAGCACTACCGGATCAAGGACATCGAAGGGTCGCCCCTCCCGGTTCAGAAGCCCCACCCGCCGATCCTGCTGGGAGGCGGAGGCCGCCGTATGCTGCGGCTCGCCGCACGCGAGGCCGACATCGTCAACGTCAACTTCGACCTGCGCGAGGGCCGCGTGAATCGGGACCTCGTGCGAACAGGGATGGCCGCGGCGACCGACGAGAAGGTGACGTGGATCAGGGAGGCGGCCGGCGATCGAATCGACCGGATCGAGTTGAGCGTCACGATCTTCGTCGCCAACATCACCGACGATCGCGATTCGGTTGCGTCGGCCATGGCGGCCGGCCTTGGCGCTGACCCACAAGACATTCTCGACATGCCCCACTTCCTGATCGGCACGGTCGATGAGCTGGTTGAAGAGTTGAAGCGCCGGCGCGAGCGGTACGGGATCTCCTTCGTGATCGTGCCCGGCGATGTTGCCGAAACCTTCGCGCCGGTCGTGGCGCGGCTGACCGGCAGATGAGGTCGTCCTGTAGATTGGCTGATGATGGCCTCGACTGATCAGCTGCATCTGAAGGGACCGGTAAGCGAGCGCGGTTCCGAGGTGTTGACCCGCGCGGCGCTCGAGTTCGTCGCAAGTCTTCAGCTCGAGTTCAGCGATCGAAGGTTGGAGCTTCTGCGCCGGCGCGACGAACGCCAGGCCCGCCTGGATGCAGGCGAGTCGCCGGAGTTCCTGCCCGGGACGCGCTCCGTGCGCGATGCCGAGTGGATGGTGGCTCCGGCCGCCAGGGACCTCCAGGACCGGCGGGTCGAGATCACCGGGCCCACCGATCGCAAGATGCTGATCAACGCCCTCAACTCGGGGGCTCGGGTCTTCATGGCCGACTTCGAGGACGCGAACACGCCGACCTGGGCGAACCTGGTCGAAGGCCAGGTCAATCTCATCGATGCCATCGAGCGCACCCTCGAGTTCACGAGCCCCGAGGGCAAGGAGTACCGGCTAAACGACGAGGTGGCGACTCTGGTCGTGCGCCCGCGCGGTTGGCACCTCGAGGAGCGACACCTCGAGGTGGGGGGGAAGCCAGTTTCGGGGAGCCTTTTCGACTTTGGGCTCTACTTCTTCCACAATGCCAAACGCCTGCTCCAAAAGGGAAGCGGACCGTACTTCTACCTGCCCAAGCTCGAAAGCCACCTCGAAGCGCGCCTGTGGAACGACGTTTTCAACTTCGCCCAGGATGCGTTGGGTCTTCCACGCGGGACTATCCGGGCGACCGTCCTCATCGAGACCATCCTCGCCGCGTTCGAGATGGAAGAGATCCTGTACGAGCTGCGCGATCACTCGAGCGGGCTCAATGCCGGGCGTTGGGACTACATATTCAGCATCATCAAGAAGTTCCGAAACAGGCCGGATTTCGTCCTTCCCGATCGCGCACAGGTGACGATGACGGTTCCGTTCATGCGCGCGTACACCGATCTGCTGGTGAAGACGTGCCACAGGCGTGGGGCGCATGCGATGGGAGGGATGGCCGCGTTCATCCCATCGCGGCGCGATGCGGAGGTCAACCGGGTGGCCATGGCCAAGGTCAAGGAGGACAAGGACCGCGAGGCGCTGGCCGGTTTCGATGGCACGTGGGTCGCCCACCCCGACCTGGTGGCGACGGCGACAGAGGCTTTCGACAGGGTTCTCG
>JBGPOC010000094.1:0-7861 GCA_041487825.1 Candidatus Dormibacteraceae bacterium
CACCGCCTGGCTCGACTTCACCACCAGGCGCTCCACACAACTGGACGGCCCCGAGCAGCCGGCGAGAACGTTCATCGTGCCGATGACGTTCGTCTCGTGCTCGGCCCGATCCTCGCGAGCCGAGTCGATTGTGACCGCCATGTGAACGACGGTGTCGATTCGCAGCTGCCGCACGAGCTTGCCGATCACCGCGTGGCGCGTGTCGGCATGCACGAAGTCCATCTCCTCGAGCGCACTCACGGGATCCTCCACGTCGCAGCCGAATAGATAAGGGACGTGCGGAGCCAGGCGGCGTGCGACCTCCGCGCCGAGTGGGTTCGACACACCTGTTATGAGGACGCGGGTCGGCGGGGAGGGTGTCATCCGCTCCCGATTATGGATATATCCCTCTAACAGTCGTGGCGTTGGCTACTCGCTGCACGGCGAGCGCATAGGCAGCCAGGCGCATGTCGATGCGCTTGTTCACCGAGGTGTGAAGGATCTCGTAGAACGCGCGGGTGATCACGTGGTGGAGCTTGGTGTTGATCTCCTCCTCCTCCCAGAAGAAGGCCTGCAGGTCCTGGACCCACTCGAAGTAGGACACGATCACGCCACCGGCGTTGGCGATGATGTCGGGGACGAGGAAGATGCCGCGGTCGTGAAGGATCGGGTCAGCCTCCGGCGATACCGCTGCGTTCGCGCCTTCGGTGATCAGGCGGGCGCGAATCCTGCCGGCGTTTTCCCCAGTGATCTGGTCCTGCACGGCGGCCGGCACCAGGACCGTTACCGGCAGCTCGAGGAGCTCGGCATTCCCGATGCTCTCGCCCTTCTTGAACCCGCTCACGCCGCCGCGCACCTGCCGGTGCTCCTCGAGGGCGGCCAGGTCCAGCCCCTTCGGGTTGTGTATGCCGCCTTTGGAGTCGCTCACCGCGACCACGGACAACCCCGCCTCGGAAAGCAGCCGCGCGGTCGACCTGCCGACCTGGCCGTACCCCTGCACCGCTACCGTCGGAGTCTCGTCCTCCACGTGCAGGTACTTCAGGGCCTCGAGGGTCAGGTACGTGGCCCCGCGGCCGGGGGCGTCGACGCGACCCTCGGATCCGCCCACGTCGACCGGCTTGCCGGTGACCGACGCGGTCACGGAATGGCCCGAGTGCATCGAGATCGTGTCCATGATCCAGGCCATCACCTGCGGGTTGGTGCCCATGTCAGGCGCGGGGATGTCCTTCTCCGGACCGATCAGGATGGCGATCTCGGTCGCATACCTGCGCGTGAGATGCTCGAGTTCGGTCTGCGAGAGCTTCGAGGGGTCAACCGCGACCGCGCCCTTGGACCCGCCATAGGGAAGTCCCACCGCCGCGCATTTCCAGGTCATGAGCATCGCAAGCGCCTTGACCAGGTCGAGCGTGACGTCGGGGTGGTAGCGAATGCCGCCCTTGGCCGGACCCCGGCTGATGTTGTGCTGGACCCGCCACCCGGTGAACACGTGCACTGACCCGTTGTCCATGCGCACGGGGAAGTGGACCGTGAGCTCGCGCTTGACATCCCGGAGTCCCCTCCGCGCGTCATCGGACAGGCCGATGACGTCAGCCGCGGCATCAAAGCGCATCTGTGCGGTCTGGAACGCGGACGCGCGAGTTTCGACCGCCAGTTTGAGATGTCGATACTACTCCTCAGGGCGCCCTGGCTCGCGCCCCTCCCCGTGACCCTCTCCCGAGGGGGAGAGGGACGTTTAGTTGAGAATTGGGGCCATGTCTCGCAGTCGCCTGGTCGGCGTCTTGGAGGTGGCGGCCGTTGCCCTGGCGACCGGTTTTCTTGTTGCCGGACAGGTCAAGGTCCAGCTCCTCACGCCCTCCAACCAGGTCGCCCGATACCAGGCGCTGGTGCGGAGCGTGCAGGAGCTTGAGTCCGGCAACGCGGAGGCGCGCCAGAAGATCGCCATGCTCCGTTCTCAGATCGACGCCCTGGAGGCGGTCGCCGCCCAGCGGTCCGCCGCGACGCAGGCCCTGCAGAGGCAGGTCGCCGACCTGCGGGCGCACGCCGGGCTGACCATCCTGCACGGGCCCGGGGTCGAGGTGGACCTCAACGACGGCGTCGCGGGCGCGGACACGGGCGGCCAGGCCGGTTACCTGGTCAACTTCCAGGACGTCCAGGACCTGGCCAATCTGCTGTTCGCGCAGGGGGCCGAAGGCATCGCCGTGAACGGGCGCAGGATCGGTCCGCTGAGCGCCTTCTCAGGCTCAGAAGGCCAGGTGATCATCGACGACGGACCGCCGATCACGGCGCCGATCAAGCTGCTGGCGGTGGGCGACCGCAACCGGATGGAGGCGGCCCTGACCGATCCCAGCGCCCTGCCCGACATCCGGGCCCGCGAGGTCCAGTACCAGCTCCAGATCAGCTTCAGCGGTGGGCCGGACTTCATGCTCCCTGCATACGACTCCAGCCTGGACACCAGCCATGCCTCCGCGATCTAGAGCCGCGTCGGGCCGCGCGATCAGCGTCTGGCTGATCGCCCTACTGGTCGCCCTCGTGGCGACGATCCAGATCCGCAGCCAGGCCGAGGTCGAACGCAGCTTCGCCGGTACCGACACGACCTCGCTGGCATTCCTCATCGACAACCTTCACCGCGCCAACGACTCGCTCCAGGCGGAAACCGCCAACCTGACCCAGCGGCAGGCGGCGCTTCATACCGGGGGCGACACCGCAGCCGACCAGGTACTAGCCGACGAGGCCAATCGCCTACGCGAGGCGGAAGGCCTGGTGCCTGTCCACGGCCCCGGTGTCGTGCTGGTCGTAAATGCGGTCGGCCTCCAGGCGCTCGACCTGCAGGACGCGCTCAACAGCCTGTCGGTCGCCGGCGCGGAGGCGATCGCTGTCAACGACCGGCGCGTGGTCGTCGGTGTACCGATCCAGCAGACTTCAAACGGAGTCACCATCGGCGGCGCCGTGGTGCCACCGCCGTGGACGATCTTGGTCATCGGCGACGCCAACCGGCTAGCGCAGGCGGCGGACCTGATGACGCAGCAAATGCGCGCGGACCGCCGTGTGCGCGAGGCGACCTACCGCGTCGAGGCGGACGTCGTCATCCGGGCGGTCGTGACCGAGAAGCCCTTCGTTTATGGGGTCGGGCCTTAGGCTCGGCTGCTCCCATGCGCTTCAGCTGGGCCGCCAGCTGGTCCAGCCGCTTGTTGACGCTGTCGATGTCGTGGCGGCTGGGAATGCGCAGGCGTCGCAGCGCCTGCTCGATGGCCTCGTCGACCATCCCCTCGAGATCACCGCGGCGCCGCTCCATCTGGTTGACGATGTCGGATGGAACGTTGAGCGTCTTGCGGACGTAATCCAGCAGCGCCTGGCCTCGATCGTGGATTGCGCCTCCGTCGACATGCCTCGCCGGTCCGCGCTTCTCCTCGGACAGGACGATCTGCGACAGCGTGACCTGGGTCAGATCCTGACCAGTCTCGCGGTCGACGACCTTGATCTCGTGCCCGTCGCGCACGAGGCCTGCGATCCCGTCGAGCGTGACGTAGCTGCTCGTGCGTGTGTCGTACAGCTTGCGATTCGCGTACTTCTTGATAAGGTGTCGCTCGGGGCCTACCGGCATCGTCGGGCCCATTCTAACGCGGTGCGTTATGGGATCCGGTCCCCGTGGTTGATGGAGGTTCGTGCATGGCTACCAGAAAGCGCGCATCAACGCGATCGAAGCTGCTGAAACGGGCGGTGAAGGCGGGAAGGACTGCGCTGCGTCAAGCGGAGAATCGTGTGCCGCCGGACCTGCGCAGGTCGCTCGAGCGGACCATCCAGGATGGTCAGAAGACGATTCACATCGCGATCAAGCAGGTGCAGACGCGCCTGGATCGCACAGCGCGTCAGGCGGACCTCGACAGGGCCATGAAGCGGCTCGAGGCTCTGAGCAGACAGGTTCGCAGCCTGGCCGGATCGGCAACCGGATCGGCTCGGCGCAAGCCGGCGACGCGCAAGCCGGCGGCTCGCAAACCGGCGGCTCGCAAGCCCGCGGCCCGCAAGGCGGCGCCGAAGCGAACCGCAGCACCCGCCCCGGCGGCTGCCCCGAGCACCGAGGGAGCCGGCATGGGCGAGTCGCCCAGCTAGAAGCTTCCGTACACGCGGGCTCCGCCCAGGAGGACGGCTCTTGGGCGGAGCTGATCCCACGTAGACGTGGCCATTCCGAGGGGATCGGCCTCGTAGACCTGCATGTCGGCGAGCATGCCGGGTTCGAGAGTTCCCTTGACGTTCTCCTCGAAGCTCGCGAACGCGCCTCCCAACGTGTAGGCGCGCAGTGCCGCAAGGGCGCTGATGCCGTTGACCTGGTCCTCGACCGCAGCGCGGATGCCGGGCCAAGGATTGGGGTCGGGTGTGACAGGCAGGTCGGAGCTGAAGGCGATCGCCACGCCTGCTTTCAGCAGCGGACCGTGAGCGGCGACATGCGCGCGATCGCTGGCGGGAAAGAAGAGCGCTGACGCGACGCGGCCGAACCGAGCCGCCGCGGGCTGCATCACCGCGACCATCCGCAGCTTGGCCAGCCGAAGCTGAAGGTCCGGCGGGCAAATCGTGCAGTGCTCGACGCGATGTCGGAGCCCGGTCCCGCCCGCAGCCTCGACGGCGTCGCACATGGCTGCGATGGCGCCGTCCCCGATGGCGTGCGCCGCCACCTGCAGGCCGGCGCTGCTCGCGCGGCGGACGAGGTCGCGGAGGTCGTCTGCGGAGGTTCGCCAGACCCCGCCTCCCGAGCGCATCGCGACCCGCCCTGCGCCTCCGTCCACGAAGACCTTGATCGGGCCCGCGCGCAAGATCGGGCCGCCAAAGCCCGCGCGCACGCCCAGGCCCGAGGCCGCGTCCAGGAGCTCCCAGGACAGGAACTCATTGACGCGGATCCTGAGGCGCCCGCCGTCGGCCAGCCGCTGGTAGGCGCGGAGGTCGTCTGCGAATCCGCGGTTGACCGCGGCGCCTACGGACGTCACTCCGCGCGAGAGGAGGAGCCGCTGAGCGCTGAGGATGCCCTGTTCGCGGCGCTCGAGCGCAGGTAGCGGCTGCACGTCTGCGACCAGCCTCATCGCCGATTCGACCAGCAGCCCGTCCGGCATCCCGTTGCGGTCCCGGCCGATGTGCCCGCCCGCCGGGTCGGGGCCGGGTCCCATAAGGCCGGCCGCCTCCAGGGCGGCGGTGTTGGCCACCCGGGAGTGGCCACCCCGCTCGTCAATATAACAAGGGCGACCCCGCGTGGCCGTGTCGAGCTCATTGCGGTGTGGCGGGCGAAGCTCGGCCAGCTCGTCCACCCGGTAGCCCATGCCCTGCTGCCACTCACCTTTCTTCAATCCGCGGCCGTGCTCTCGCAGGCGCCTGACAATCTCGGGCACGCTGCGGGCACCGCCGAGGTCGGCGCCGAAACGCGTGAGGCCGTAATAGACGACGTGCGCGTGCGCGTCGTTGAAGCCGGGCAGGACGGCACACCCCTGCAGGTCGACCACCCGCGTACGTGGACCCTTGAGCGCCATGATCTCCGTGCCGCCGACGGCGTCGACCTTTCCCTTCAAGACCGCCATGTGGCTGTAGACCTGCAGCCCCGCTCGACCCAGGGTGCGAATGCGTCCGCGAGCGAAGATCAAGTCTGCCTTCACGCGCGGTTAGTGTCCCGCTTCGGAGGCTCGGCCGAAAGTCGCCGGATCGGCGCCCGAGATCAAGGCGCCAAGAGCGATCAGTAAGTCCCATCCTGCACGCGCCTGGCGCGCCAACGGAGCGAGCATGTCGATAGACCTGTAAGTGAGTAGCGGAGTCGGCAACGAAGATATCGGGCGCCTAGCCGGATGAACCCGAAGGGTGCCACGGGCACCGCGCAGCGCTGCCCCTGGCATTTCGGTTGAGCATCCGGAGCGGGACACTTAGAGTAGCGGCGTGGCAGTCATCGACCTCCGCTCCGACACAGTCACGCAGCCGACTCCCGAGATGCTCCGCGCGATGACCACCGCCCCGCTCGGCGATGACGTGTTCGGCGACGACCCGACGGTGAACCGGCTCGAGGAGGTCGCGGCGGCGCGCCTCGGCAAGGAGGCGTCGGTCTTTCTACCCAGCGGCACGATGGGAAACCTGATCGCCGTGGCGGTCAGCGCACGGTCGGGCGAAGAGGTGATCGCCGACGCCGAGGCTCACGTCTTTCTATATGAGGCCGCCGGCGCCGCTGCCGTCGCGGGCGTGCAGATCCAGCCGGTCGCAACCGCCGCCGGGGTGATGTCGCCCGAACAGATCGAGGCCGCAGTCCGTCCGCGCGACGATCTCCATGTACCGCTGACCGCGGCCGTCTTCCTCGAGAACACGCACAACCGCCACGGCGGCGTGGTCTGGCCACTCGATGCGCTGCAGGCGGCCGCGGACGCCGCCCGCGCTCACGGCTTGCGCGTGCATCTCGACGGAGCGCGGATCTTCAACGCCGCCGTGGCGCTCGGCGTCGAGGTGGCAGACGTCGCCGCGCCCGCGGACACCGTCACGTTCTGCATTTCGAAAGGGCTCGGCTGCCCGGCCGGCAGCCTCCTCTGCGGAAGCAGGGAGACCGTCGAGCAGGCGCGGCGCTGGCGCAAGCGGCTTGGCGGTGGGATGCGACAGACCGGGGTGCTGGCCGCCGCCGGTCTGGTTGCGCTCGACACCATGGTCGAGCGCCTGGCGGAGGACCATGCCAACGCCCGGACGCTGGCGGAGGGTCTCGCCGAGCTGCCGGGCGTGAGCTGCGACCTGTCACGCGTCCAGACCAACCTGGTCTATTTCGACGTGGCGACGATCTCGGCGGCGGCGTTTCAGGAGGCGTGTCGCCGGCGTGGCCTGCTGGGCGAGGCGACCGACAGGCAGCGTGTGCGTTTCGTGACCCACAACGGGATCACCGCGGGCGACGTCCAGTCGGCCCTTCAGATTTGCGAGGAGGTCATGTCTGCCTGACCTCAAGCTGTCCGACGACGGCCTCTACTACTGGGACGGGCAACGATGGGTGAGCACCCTGTCGCACGACGGCCGCTCGCGCTGGAACGGAACGGCGTGGGTTCCGGTCGGGCCGCAGGCGGCGCCGGCCTACGTTCAACCGCGCGGATCGCGCGTGGCCACCGGATGGACGAAGCCGATGCAGTACTCGGTGGCCGGGTGGTACCTGGTCCAGGCGATCTACGCCGTCACCCTGCCGTTCTTCATGGCCGGTCCGATGGTCGACTACATGAACCAGGTCATGCAGCAGCAGGCCGCGCTCAATCCGAACACGCCGCCGCCGCCGGCCGACTTCGTGTCGACCATGTCCACGGTGATGACGTGGGGCCTGGCGTTCGCGGCCGCGGTGGGGGTCGTCATCGCCACGATCGTCATCATCGGCGCCCTGAAGCGGTGGACCTGGGTGTTCTACACCGTGCTCGTCCTGCTCGGGCTGACGGCCGCATCCTTTCCGTTCACCGTCATCAGCGCGTTCTCGACCTCCACGCTCAGTCCCATGAAGATGCCGGTCCAGATGACCTACTTGTCGATCGCGGAGGGCATCCCCGCCGTCGCCCTGTTCGTCTGGATGCTGCTGGCAGCGCTCCGCCGCGGACCGTGGGCGATGACAAGGTCGGCGTCCTAGCCGAGCAGCTCAGCTAGAAGCTGGGGGGCGATGTTGCCGCCGCTCACGACGGCAACGGTGCGCGGCCCGGGTTCCAGCTGTTCCAGCGCAGCGTAGGCGAGCGCGCCCGCGCCCTCCGCCACGACCTTCGCCGCCATGGCGAGCTCCGGTATCGCTGAACGCAATCGCGGCTCGGGCACCGTCAGCCACCGATCGACGCATTCCTTCAACAGCTCGAACATGCGAGCGTCAAAGGGGGCGGTGGTGCCGTCGGCGATCGTGTCGGGCTTGATCGGCACC
>JBGPOC010000095.1:0-7849 GCA_041487825.1 Candidatus Dormibacteraceae bacterium
TATCTCGGCCACGGCACCAGACTAGCGGCGCAGGAGGATCAGGATCCCCCTACGGAACCCCCTCGGCGTAGCGCTACGGCGCGCTCGCCGGGCTGCCCTGCCACGAATTGGAGGCCTCTAGAAGAGACAAAGTCGAGGTAGGGCAAAGCCCGACCTCCCCGGCCACGCCCGCTCTACTTAACATGCAGCCGTGGCCGTGCCTTTCTACGAGCCGCTGTCTGCACGTGACGCTTGGTTTCTCTATGCGGAGCGGCCCACGACGCCGCTCGACCTGGGCACGGTCTACATCTTCGAGGGTGGCTCGCGCGTGCCCGGTGGGCGCGGCGCCCTCGGCATAGAAGAGACGATCAAAGAGCGCATCCACCTGGTGCCCCGATACCGCCAGCGGATTCAGCGCGCGCCGATGCATATCGCGCATCCGGTGTGGGTCGACGATCCTCACTTCGATCTCGATGCCCACGTGCGCCGAGAGGTGATTCCTCCACCAGGTGATGCTGCAGCGTTCCGCCGCCTCGTGATGCGCATCCTTTCGAGGCCGCTCGACATGCGCCGGCCCCTGTGGGAGATGACGATCGTCACCGGCCTGCGCGACGGTCGCGTGGCGATCGTGAACCGCGCCCATCACGCCATGGTCGACGGCGTGTCGACCGTGGACATCCTCACGCTGCTGCTCGACACGACGCCGGAGAGCTACACCCCCGAACCGCCATCGGAGGAGTGGAAGCCACGCCCGGCACCCTCCGGCTGGCAGCTGATCAGGCCGATGCTCTGGAACGTGGGCGCTCAGCAAAAGGACGAGAGGACGATGCTGCCGGCGGTCTGGAACACGACCCGCGTGCCGTGGAGGAGCGTGTTCAAGCTGAGCGGCAAGATGGTCAGCCCGAGGCCGGACCTGTTCTTCAATCGCACGATCGGGCCGCAGCGAACGGGCCGCGGCTTGAAGGTTCCGCTTGCGGCGTTCAAAGCCCTGAAGGATCGCTTCGGCTGCACGGTCAACGACGCCGTCCTTGCGGTCGTCTCGGAGGGGCTGCACCGGTGGTTCAAAGCCCGCGGCGAGACCGTGCCCGACAAGGTGCGGGTCTTCTGTCCGGTCAGCGTGCGCGGCGATGGCAGCCAGAGGCGGGGCGGCAACCAGATCAGCGGTATGGTGCTGGAGCTGCCCACCGGGGACCTCAGCATCGAGGAGCGCCTCAAGAGCATCAAGGTCACGACCGGCGACCTCAAGCGCACCCGCCAGGCGGTCGCCGCGGACAAGCTCGCCGGCCTCGCCGACTGGGCGCCGCCGACGTTGCTGGTGCTCGCGGGCCGCCTGATGTCCAACCCTCAGGGAGGCGCGAACATCAACGTCACCAACGTCCCGGGACCGCAGTTCCCTCTCTATTCAGGTGGGGCCGAGCTGCTCGAGGTGTGGCCGTTCGCCCCCCTGTATCCATCGATGGGGCTCGGCATCGCCATCGTCTCGTACAACGGCGAGGCGTACTTCGGTCTGACCGCCGACCCAGGCATCGTCCCCGACGTCGAGGAATTCACCGCCGCACTCCGAGCAGCGGCAGCCGAATGCACGGCCCTAGCCGCAGGCCCTGCCTAAAAGCCAGCAAAGACCAACCGAAACGCACCATCGTGGCAGGGTTGGACGGGGTCTCCCCGGCCATAACTTTGTCCCTCCACGACTTACCGCGTCGCGTGGAGAAACTAATCCTGAATCAATCCCATCGATATGCCGGAAAGAGAGCAGAGCCTGCGGCGAAGCCGCACGCGCGATGAGAGGGAACCATCTGGGTTCCCTCTCATTATTCGAGAGTGAACCGGATGGTGTTCTGGCCGATCGCGATCAGGTCACCGTTGTTCAGCTGCTTTTCGATCACCGGCTCGCCGTTGACCAGCGTGCCGTTCGTGCTGCCGAGGTCGCTGATCCAGAAGGCGCCGCCCCGCACCTCGATGCGGCCGTGCCGGCCAGAGGTCGCAGGGTCGCCGACGACGACGTCGTTGTCGGGCGCGCGGCCGAGGGTGACCATCTGGTTCGGGAGCGCGACGATCCGTCCCGCGAACGGGCCCGACTCGAAGGTGAGCTTGGCCGGGTAGCCGCCGCCCGAAGCGATCACCTCAGGAGGCAGGGCGTGCAGGGATACCGTCTGCTTCGACTCGGCCACGTCCGACGGCTGCCATGCGGGAATGATCGAGGTGGCCTCCTCGGAGCTGCCGAACTGGTCCGCCGGGGCGCCGTTGCTGGGCAGGTCCACGGCGGTTCCGTGCGGCCAGGCGATGATGGTCTCGACCACCGGGTCTTGGCCAGAAGGCGGCGGCGCAATCGAGGCCGCCGTCTCCGCGAATGCGGGCTCGGCATCGGCGGGCGGCTGGGCGGCAAGGACCGGCTCGGTGGCAATTGAAGCGACCGGTTGGGGTGCGGCCTCTTCCGGCTGGGGAACGACGGGCGAGGCGATCACGGGCTCGGGCTCCGGGAACGCGGGCGGAGCTTCCGGCTCAGCGGGCTCCACGGCTGGTGGGAGTGTGGCATGCCACGCGTCCACCACCGGCTCGGCGGCAGGCGGGACGGTGGCTCCCCACTCGTCGACCGGTTCCAGCGCCGGCGGAACCGTCGCCTGCCATTCGGCGGCCGCGGGCGCGGCCTCCTCCACCGCAACAGCCTGCGGGACGGCCTCCTGCGCCTCGGCGACCGGTTCCGGCTCCTGGACGGCCGCGACCGGTTCCGCCGCCGGCTCGGGAACCGGTTCGAAAGGCTCCCCTTCGGGTGCGAGGACGATCGCCTCGGCGGCCGCCTCGGACTCGACGGCTTGGGGTTCAGCGGCGGCAATCTCAGCCACCGGCGCAGGGCTGCTCTCCTCTACTCCCGTGATCGCTGCAAGATTCCGCGTGGCCAGCACCTGGGTCGCCATCTCATGCTCTTCGGCGGGCGCGACCCCGGCCGCACCCGTCTCGGGCGCGGCCGCTCGGTCTGACGGCGACGTGCCGAGGAAACGCTCGAACCAGCCGGCGATGCGCTTCAGCCGTTCAACGCGGCGATCCGGCCGCCCGCTGCGTGAGATTTCGTGCGACTCTTCAGGGAACCGCACGAGCTCGACCGTCTTCCCCAGAAGGCGCATGGCTCCGAAGAGCTCCTC
This sequence comes from Candidatus Dormibacteraceae bacterium, assembly GCA_041487825.1. Lineage (GTDB taxonomy): Bacteria > Chloroflexota > Dormibacteria > Dormibacterales > Dormibacteraceae > Palsa-872. The sequence goes on from JBGPOC010000095.1 coordinate 3,120, forward strand.
CGACTGGGAGATGGCGCAGCGGAGGTCCATCTCGCCGCACGTCAGCAGCAGAGGTGTCTTGATGTTCTGCACGTATCGGATCGGCGACCGGCGCCAGAGCTCGGCGAGGTCGGGCCAGGGCGGTGGCCCGAGCTCCAGCGACCCCCAGATCACGACGTCGTGCTGGGCGTACTCGCTGACCAGGTTGGAGATCGAGCGCATCGAAACGGCTGCCGCGAAGCGGTCGGTCTGGCCGATCACCCAGTTGGTCATGTAGCCGCCGTAGGAGCCGCCGGCGATGCCCATCCGGCTCACATCCACCGCCGCCGTCCGCTCCACGAGCTGGTCGACCGCCGTCATCAGGTCGATGTAGTCCTTGCCTCCCCAGTCGCGGACGACCTCCCTCCTGAACCGCTCGCCGTACCCGTCGGAACCGCGGGGGTTGGTGTAGAGCACGAGATAGCCCATCCCCGCCAGCATCTGAAGCTCATGGAAAAACGCCCACCCGTACTGCCCGTGAGGTCCGCCGTGGACCTGGAGGATCAGCGGATACTGCCGGCCGGGGTCGAAGTTCTCGGGCTTGAGGAGCCAGCCCTCGATCCCCCACCCATCGGGCGCCGTGAACTGATGGCGCTCCGGCTGGGCGATGTATCGCTCGCGGAGCCACGGGTTCAGGTCGGTCAGCCTGGCCTCGGCGCCGTGCACGACGACATGGAGCTCGCCCGGGTTCGCGACGTCGGAAGCGCCGAATGCAAAGACTCCGGCGGCGACGTCGAAGTCGAAGATGCGCCTCGCGCCGCCCGCCTCGGGCCACACGCCGCCATCCAGGTCGCACGAGTACAGGGCGGTGACACCGGGACCGCTGGCAAGGAAGAACAGCCGATTCCCATCCTTGCTCCAGCAGAGGCGCGGCCCACCATGACCGCCGCGCATGTCCGTGATCAGGCCGTCGCCCACGGACTGGTCGAGCGAGAGGGTCAGGCAGCGTGGGACGCCGCCCCCGGGAGGCACGACCCAGATCCGTTCGATCAGGCCGGCATCGAGCCCGTTTGGAGCCACGAACGCGATGAGGTCGCCCCGGGGCGACCAGGACGTAGAGCTCAGGTAGTACCCGCCGGTCAGCTTCGTGCGCTCACCCGCGAGGTCGACCAGGTAGAGGTCGAGCTCTCGCTGCAGATCAGAGTTGGGCTCGGCGTTGCCGGCGACGACCAGCCTCGCGCCGTCCGGCGCCCAATCGAAGGCCACGACATCCCAGGCGCCGCTGGTGAGCTGCTTTGCCTCGCCACCGCCGGCAGGCACGACGAACAGGTGGCGGTTGCGGCCGTCCACGAAACCCTGGCCGTCGTGTTTGTAGTCAAGCCTGCGGGCGACCCTGATGACGGGTGAGCGCCGCCCCTGCTCCTTGCTGTCCGGAGGCCTCGGGTCGTCGACCACGGAATCGGGGTCTCCCACCACGACGCCGAGGAAGGCGATCTGCGTGCCGTCCGGTGACCATGCCGGGCTGGCGGCTCCCTCGGCCAGCGAGCTGAGCTGCAGGGCTTCGCCCCCGCCCGCTACGTCGAGGACGAAGAGCTGGTCCGCCGCCCCACGCCTGCTGATGAACGCGAGCCTGCGTCCGTCGGACGACCATTCGGGCGAGTGATCCCTGCGCGGCCCGGTCGTCGCGTCGACGGGCTCCGGGTCCAGGAGGCGCCGGACCACGATTCGGCTCCTGTTCTGGCGCGCCTCGGCGTCCGCCCAGCTCAGCTGGTAGGCGACGCGCTCACCATCGGGGCTGAGCCTGACGTGGTCGATCCATCGGAAGCGGTAAAGATCGTCAGCGCCAATCGGTGGGGGCACGGCGTCCCCGATTGTAAGTAATGAGAGGGAACCCGGATGGTCCCTCTCATCGGCGCCAGGCGCACCCGGCCCTGAGCTGCTGTGCGACGCGTGGGTGCATCTCTTGTGAAGGGCGGGCGCTCTCTTTCCGGTATGTCGATGGGATCAATTCAGGATCAGTTTCCCCCTACCACGACTGGGAGTCAGGAGAGACAAAGCCATGGCCGGGGAGACCCCGGCCAACCCCGCAACGGTGGTGCTTGTCATGCCTCTGCGTCGGCGGAAGACAGGGCACGGTGCGGGTTCGTTTGGTGCGCCGACGTATCTTCGGGTGGTAAACCAATCCGGATGCGATCGATGGAACCAAACCTGGACGCGCCCTCGGGCGTCAGGGTCTCGGGGCAGCAGGCGGCGCTTCGCGGGTTTGGCTGGGGCGCTCTCGCGGGGTTGGTCCTGGTCACCCTCATGTACCTCGCCACTCTCGTCATCGGGCTGCGACCGCTGCCGCAGCTCCTCAATCAGCCGCTGCTTGCGATCATGCCCGGCTTCGTCTTCGGATTTCTCATCGACACGCTGCAGCACGCCGGCAAGGTGGTGGAGGAGCTGGGACTGATCGTCGCCATGGTGGTGAGCCTGGGTCTGCTGGGTGCGGTATGGGGCTGGACAGCGCTTCGCTGGCGATCACAGCATTCGGCCTTGGCGTTCGCCGCCGTCGGGTGGGTCGTCGTCGCCGCGGTGCTGCTGCCGATCTGGGGAGCGGGTTTCCTCGGCCTCGTCGACGGGCCGACGACGCCGCTGGTCTGGGCTGCGCTCTTCGCCGTCTACGGAGTGGTGCTTCAGATGGGTGCGGACTCGCCGGACCCGACCGTGTCACCCGACCTGGGACGCCGGCGGCTGCTGAGCGTGCTGCCGGTGACGATCGGGGCCGTCAGCGTCGGCGTGCTGGCCATGCGCCTGGTGCCCGACTGGTACAGGGCGATCTTCAACCCGCCCGAGGCCGGATTGAGAGGCATCTCGCCCGAGGTGACGCCCGTCCAGAACTTCTACGTCGTATCGAAGAACTTCAGCGACCCGTCCATCGATGCGGGGGGTTGGAGCCTCGGGGTCGGCGGTATGGTCGACCGGCCGCTGAGGCTCTCCCTCTCGGACCTGCGCGGGCTGCCGAGCACGACCGAGTACGTGACCATGGAATGCATCAGCAACAACGTCGGCGGCGGGCTGATGAGCACCGGCGCCTTCACCGGGGTCAGCCTCCGCGACCTGCTGGCGATGGCGGCCGCGCAGGCGGGCGGGACCTGGGCGGCTTTCAAGGCGGCCGACGCCTACGCGGAGAGCCTTCCGATCAGCCTCATCCTGGGCGCCCCGGAAATCCTCATCGCGTACGACCTCGACGGCGCGCCGCTGCCGAAGGGCCACGGCTTTCCTGCGCGGATGCTCATCCCGGGGCATTACGGCATGAAGGGACCCAAGTGGCTCGAATCGATCACGGTCGTCAACCACGAGAGCGGGGGCTACTGGGAGCAGCAGGGATGGGACCACAACGCCGTCATCAAGACCACGGCCCGTTTCGACGTGCCGGGCGACGGCGACATCGTCAAGCTCGGACCCCTGACGCTGGCCGGAGTCGCCTTTGCCGGTACGCGCGGCATCTCCGGGGTTGAGTACAGCACCGATGGGGGCAGGTCATGGACCCAGGCGGCGTTTCGGCCGCCCCTGTCCGAGCTGACGTGGGTGCTGTGGCGGGCTGACTGGACGCCGGGTTCCGAGGGTGCTTACGACCTGCGCGTTCGGGCGACCGACGGCACCGGCGCCCTCCAGACCTCGCAGTCGGCCGCCAGCTACCCGAGCGGCGCCAGCGGCTATGACAGGGTGCAGATCTCGGTGTCGAAGACGGGCTGAACGGACTCTGTGCGCTCGGAGCAGCGCACCTACTTCATGGTCCAAAGAGCTTTCAAGGAATCGCGGCCCATCTTGAACATGCCCGCCTTGCGGACCATCTTCAAAATGTTCGACTGCTTCTGCCATTTCGACACCCCATCCACCCTGAAGAACTCGTCCAGGGCGGCATCCGCCACCTGCGGGTACTTCGTCAGCATCTGGGGGTTGTGCTCGAGCAGGGGAACCGCACCGTCGTACTTGCGCATGTCGGCCATGATCCAGGAGTTGTCGAGCTTGCCCTTGTACTCCGCCAGGCGGCGCTCCGAGAAGTCATTCGCTTCCTTGGCATGGATCACGATCTGGCCGGCCAGCCTCCCCGAAGCCATCGCCAGGTTCGAGCCTTCGCGGTGGACCGGGTTCGAAAGCATCGCCGCATCGCCGCACACGAGGTAGCCGGGTCCGTAGACCTTGGGTATCCCGCGGTGCCCGCCTTCCGGGATCAGGTGGGCCAGGTACTCGACGGTCTCCGCACCGCGCAGAAGGGGTTTGACCGCCGGGTGATTCTTGAAGTGCTCCATCAGGTCGTTCGGGTTTCGCAACGTCGCATTGAACTCGCTCAAGAGCGCCCCGCCGCCAACCGAGAGCGTGTCCTTGTTCGTGTAGATGAACATGAAGCCGGACATCCCCATCGTCGAGTCGCCGAAGCACTCGATCGTGCAACCGTCTCCTGGGTCGCAGTTGAAGCGCTCCTCGATCAGGCCGGGGTCGAGCTTCATGATCTCCTTGACCGCCATCGCGACCTCGTTGGCCCGCAGCTTGCGCCGCAGAGGCTTGCCTGCGATCACCGTCTTCTCGAGCAGTCCGGTGCCGAGGCCGATGCCCTCGCAGATGATCACGACGTCGGCGTAGACGTCGTCGCCACGTCCGGTCCCGACGCCGACCACCCGGCCGTCCTTGACGATCAGCCGGTCGACCACCGTCTCCGGCACCACCACGGCCCCGGCCTTCTCGGCCTGCTCCGCAAACCACGCGTCGAACTTCGCGCGCAGGACGGA
>JBGPOC010000096.1:0-7805 GCA_041487825.1 Candidatus Dormibacteraceae bacterium
ACACGTCCGGCGCACTCCATCGACGCGCCGTCTCCCGACTCTTCAAGCACCGTCCAGGGGAGGCGCCAGGCCTCGCCGTGGTCGGGGAGCTCTCGCCCCGCGTACGGTCCCGGCCCTGGATAGAGGCAGGGCTCGACCGTGGGCACCATGTCATCCCAACCCCATGCGCCGGCGTCCACAAATCCCGCGGCGGCCGCGTCGTCGACCCCGATCCCTTGGTCGAGCAGCTCTTCGCCGCGCAGGCGCAGCGAAGTGATCCGGCCTCCGCGCTCGGGACGGATGACCATCTCCCACGGGCCGCCATGCAATCTCATCGCCACCGATCGTAGTGTCGTAAGCCTGTGAAAGCCTCTGTGCTGGCGGTATCGGTCTGCCTGCTGGCCGCGTGCGCCCCGCCCAGCGCGCAGGTCCAACCCAGCGTCGAATCCTCGGCCTCCCCCACTCCGGCGGCCTCCTCGACGCCAGGCGCCTCGCCGACTCCGTTGCCGGCGGCGGCCTCCCACGTGTTCGTGATCGTGATGGAGAACCGCAGCTACGCCCAGGCCCTGGCCGGTGGTTACATCGCCAAGTTGGCGGGCCAATACCCGATCGCCACCAACTACCGCGGGGTCTCGCACCCGAGCCTCCCGAACTACCTCGCGCTCACCTCGGGGAGCACCTGGGGCATCACTGACGACGGCTACCACCGGCTGCCGGCCGGGGGTCTGGGGGCCCAGCTCACGGCGGCGGGCATCGACTGGCGGGCCTACATGGAGGGCATGACTGCCGGCTGTTTCAACAGCCCCTACCCGTACGCCCTCAAGCACAACCCGTTCGCCTACTACGGCGCGCGCTGCCCTCCGCAGGTGGTGTCCTTCGCCCATTTTGCGCCCGACATAAAAGGAGTCGTGCCGCGCCTGGTGTGGATTACGCCCGGGCTGTGCCACGACGGCCACGATTGCTCCACCGCCGTCGCTGACAAGTGGCTGTCGCAGGTCGTTCCAGAAATCCTGGCGACGACAGCGTGGCAGCACGGCGGCGTGCTCTTCATCACCTGGGACGAGGGAGACGACAGGGCCAACGACGTGCTGACGCTTGTGATCCACCCCAACGCGGTGACGCACACGAGCGCCCGCCCGTACAACCACTACTCGCTGCTGGCCGCCATCGAGGATCGGCTGGGGGTCGCCCGCCTGGGCCAGGCCGCGCACGCGAGCCCCATGACCGACCTGCTCGCGAGCTCGCCCAACCCCTGACCGCCTACACGCTCGCGCTGACTGCTCCTTGATTCGGCTGGACTGTCGTGGTCCAGTGAGTGATCTCCGACAGGAACTCTTGGTCGACGGTCACGCCCAGGCCGGGTCCGGTCGGCACCGTGAGCCGGCCTTCGCGGAGCACGAACGGCTCGGTGATGTCGCGGTGGAAGTAGCGGTCCGAGGCTGAGGTATCGCCCGGGAGCGTGAAGTTGGGCATCGCCGCCATCGCGACGTTGCCGGCCCGCCCGAGGCCCGTCTCCAGCATTCCGCCCATCCAGACCGGGAGACCATGGGCCGCGCATACGTCGTGGATGCGTCGCGCTTCCAGGTACCCGCCGACCCGCCCGGGCTTGATGTTGATGATCTGGCAGGCGCCCAGCTGAATCGCGTCGGCGGCCGCCTGGGCGGACGTGATCGACTCGTCGAGGCAAATCGGCGTTCGCACCACCTTCGCGAGCTCGGCGTGCCCGAGCACCTGCTCCTCCGGCAGCGGCTGCTCGATGAGAAGAAGGTCAAAGGCGTCGAGCTCCGCGAGGTGCGCGGCGTCCGACACGGCGTACGCCGTGTTGGCGTCGACCTGGAGAGGAACGTCCCCGAACCGCTCGCGCACCGCTCGCACGGGCTCGACATCCCAGCCCGGCTTGATCTTGAGCTTGATCCGCCGGTAGCCCTGCTCGAGATAGCCGCCGACCGTCTGCAGGAGCTCCGGGATCGACGCGTGGATGCCGACGGAGACGCCGCAGTCGACCTCGGACCTCACGGCTCCAAAGTACCGGCCGAACGATTCGCCACTAGAACGCAGCTGGGCGTCCAGCACCGCCATCTCGATCGCCGCCTTCGCCATGTGGTGGCCGTGAACCGGTCGCAGAATGGCCGCCACATCCTCGACGTCCATGCGCGGGTGCTCGAACAGCCGCGGGAGCAGGTGGTGCAACAGCACGTGCTGGGCGGCGTCGATGTATTCGGACGAGTAGGTCGGCTCCTCGGTCGCGACGCACTCGCCCCAACCCTCGCCGGCGGAGGTGATCGCCTTGAGCAGCAGGATGTCGCGCTCGGTCTGGATGCCGAACGAGGTCTCGAAGCGGGCGACCAGCGGCATTCGGATCCGGCGCAGCTCGACCGCCTCGAGCGTGATCGCGTTCACCGAATCGATGTTAGCCGGACCCCACCCGCGCTTGCGCGCGACCTCCCCGCCACGCGGGGAGGAGTACGGTCCGGCTACTCGCCGGACCTAACCGAACGCGGACAGGGCGAGCGCCGTCAGCCTCGCGTCGTCGTCGTCCTTCAGGTCGAGGTCCGCCGCTGCCACGTTCTCTTCGAGCTGGCGCACGCTGGATGCGCCCGGGATGGCGACCACGTTCGGCTTCCGAATGAGCCACGCGAGGGCGACCTGTGAATGGGTGGCGCCAAGGCGCGAGCCGATCTCGCCGAGCCCGTCGATCAACGGCTGCGCTCGCTGCCGGGACGCAGCGCTAAAGGCGCCCCGGATTCGCCTGAAGTTTCGGGGAGCCGACTGCTGGTACGTCCCCGACAGCAGGCCCTGCGCCAGAGGGCTGTAGGCGATGATCACCCGGTCTTGCTGCTGGGCCCATGGCAGCAGACGGTGCTCCGGCGCGCGATTCACCAGGCTGAACTGAACCTGGTTCGCGAGCACCGGCCCGCCGAACGCGCGATCGACGGCCTGCCACTGTTCGAGCGAGTGGTTGCTGACGCCGACGTGGCCGACCAGCCCTGCGTCGACCAACCGCCTCATGCGCGGCATGGTCGAGGAGGGCGGAAAGAACGGGCTGGGCCAGTGGACTTGATAGAGGTCGAGGTGGTCGACACCAAGACGCCGTGCGCTCCCGTGGGCACGGCTCGCGACCTGGAATGGAAGTCCAACGGGAAAGAGCTTCGTGGCCAGGAACACGCTGTCGCGGCGCCCGTGGATCGCCTCGCCGACGATGCGCTCGGACCGCCCGATGCCGTAGATCTCGGCGGTGTCGATCACGTTCACCCCGAGCTCCAGCGCGCGGTGGACGATCGCGCCCGCCTCCTGGCTCGCGTATGCGGTGCCATAGCCCCACTCGGTCGAGCCGAACTGCCAGGTCCCCAATCCGATCGCGGACATTCGCGCTCCGCCCACCTCGACAAACTTCATTCGTGAAGCTCACCCTTCACGAGGCGGTCGTAGACCATCTGCGACCACGATTCCATACCCAGGTAGTAGATGCGCATCTGATCCAGCGTTAGCAGCTCACCTGCGAGCTTGTCCGTTTCGCGAATGGTGATGTTCGGCGTGTCACCGTCGACCAGGAAGACGACCCCGAGGTGAACCTTGGACACGGGCGACGAGTCGTCGTTGAGAAGCCCGATCAGCTTGGCCTCGAAGCTGCCGTCATAGAGGACCTCCTCCTCCCACTCCCGTTTCAGCCCGTCCTGGATAGGATCACCCGCGTCGAGGTCGCCTGGGTTGATGTGACCGCCCACGCCCAACGAGTACTGCTTGCGCAGGCGTTTTTCCGATGAAGCGCGCAAGCGATGGGTGAGGAAGTAGAGGTCGCCGTGCCGGAAGACCACGTAGGGGATGATCTGTTGATAGTTGGGGTCGTCCTCGACCTTCGCCCTGGCCATGAAGAAGTGCTGCTCGCGGATGACGGCCTGGTGACGCTCGAGCCGATCGCTGACGAAGCCGTGCCAGGCGCCGTCGGGAAAGATGTCCTCTCTCTTCACGCACAGCACCTGCTCGGATGAGGAGCTCATAGCTGGTTGGTCACTTCCACCGCCATCCTGACCAGCCCGCGACCGAACACGGCGATGAGCTCTGCCGTGCGGTCGATGTCGTCGTCGCTCACGGGCAGGAAATAGATCCAGGCGGCGCGTTCCGTGGCGGTGGTGATCATCGTGCGCGCGGAATCCGAACTGGGATTCCCGCAAGGTCCCTTGGCATCGGCGACGCATATACGGCCGGCCACGTTCACCCGCTCCTTGCCGATCCCGATGTAGCTCTCACCTGCCGCGCCGAGCCTGATCACGAGCTCATCGCCGCGGACCTTGTCGAGGTCGTAGAGCCCGACCGGCACCTGCAGCTGGACCGACAGCGCATTGGCCACGTCGACCAGAGAGTTGATACGTGGCAGCGGCTCGCCCTTCTTGAGGCGGCGCAACAACGCCTCGGACGATGGCCGCACCCGTGTCGGATCGATACCGAAGCGCCGGTAAAGCGCCCGGGTAGGCGAGGCGGCGCCAACGTCACCGGATCGGGCGGCTTGCGTGGCGCGGGCCACCTCCAGCTCGAAATCATCGCGAGGCTCCGTCACCTCGAGCTCATACAGCTCCAGGGCGACGACCTCGATGTCGATCTCGCATCGGACGGTCAACACAGGGCTTCGAGCTCGTCGAAGAAACCCGGATAGGAGATCTCCACGCACTCCGCGTCCTCAATCTCGGTCACGCCGTCTGCGAAAAGGCCGGCCACCGCGAGCGCCATCGCGACGCGGTGGTCTCCAAGCGAGCGCACTCGAGCACCATGCAGCTTCTTAGGACCGTTGATCGTCCATCCATCTTCCAGAGCCATGATCTCCGCACCCATGGCGGTGAGTCCCTCGGCCATGGCGCCGATGCGGTCCGACTCCTTGACACGAAGCTCGGCTGCCCCCGAGATCATGCTCGCGCCGTGGAGCTGGGTGGCCGCAACGGCCAGGACGGGAAGCTCGTCGATCATCTGCGCGGCCGCATCACCGACGACGCTGAGCGGGTCAGCATCCGAGATCGCTTGCACCAGGAGGTCGGCGACCGGCTCACCACCGCTGTCGCGCTCCGCCGAGGACTCGATCGAGAAGCCGCTCGACCTCAGAAGCTCGAGGAACGCCGTCCTTGTCGGGTTGACCCCCACGCCAGGAATGTGGAGCGTCGATCCAGGCATCAGGCCGCCCGCGATCATCCAGAAGCTGGCCGCGCTCAGGTCGCCGGGGACCTCGATGTCGAGCGGCGCGAGCCTGCCGGCTTTTGAGACCTCGACGCGGGCGCCGTCCGACCTGACGTCGACCCCCATGGCCCTGAGCATCACCTCGGTGTGGTTGCGCGTTGGCACCGGTTCGATCACCGCCGTCGTGCCTTCGGCGAACAGGCCTGCGAGCAGCAGAGCGGACTTCACCTGCGCGCTGGCGACGGGCATCCGGTACTCGATGCCGTGGAGCGGCACCCGCCCGCCGACGCGAAGAGGCGGCCATTGTGCCTGGGCGCCCATCTCCCTCAGCGGCTTCACGACGCGGTCCATCGGCCTTCGGGTCAGAGACTCGTCACCCGTGAGCTCGCTGACAAAGTTCTGCGCCGCGAGGATCCCGGCAAGGAGCCTCATCGTGGTGCCCGAGTTGCCGCAGTCCAGGGGGCCCTCGGCCTTACGCACGCCGTCAAGCCCGAACCCGCGCACCGCCGTCTCCTCGATCTCGGCGCCGAGCGCCCGCAGGCACCGCGCGGTCGACAGCACGTCCGCTCCGGTGGACAGGCCGTGCACCCGTGTCCATCCATCGGCGAGCGCCCCGAGGATCAAGGCGCGATGGGAGATCGACTTGTCGCCCGGAAGACGCACCTCCCCCTCGAGGCGCGAAGCCCCACGAACCGTAGCGATCAACCTGAAGAGGAGTCTCGCGTCCAGCGGTCGCGAACGGCTCGGGCTTCTTCGAAGAGTTCGATCAGGCGTGGATCGTCGGCCTCCAGGTGGCGGCGCAGCCGGGCGAGCGTGGCGCTGATGGCGTCGAGCTGCTCCAGCAGCTGCGCGCGGTTGGTCCGCGCAATTCCGGCGTACAGCGACGGATCGCCGGCCGCGAGGCGGCTCATGTCTCGAAAGCCGGAGGCTGCGAGCCGTGAGGCTTCCGGCCAGTCGGAACGGGCGGACAGGGAGAGCACGTAGCCGACCGACAGCATGAAAGCCGCATGGCTGACCCCGGCGACCAGCCGGTCGTGGGTCTCGGCGGCCATCACCAACGGGTGTGCGCCGACCGACTCCACCAGCCGCGTGACCACGGGGTCATCCTTCGTGAGGATCCATGGCGCGCCTTTGAAGATCGACGGGTCGGCGGCGTCGATTCCGGCGGTCTCCTTTCCACACATGGGATGCCCGCCCACCAGGTCGATCCCCGACGAAGATGCCCATTCGAGAACGGTGACCTTCGTGCTGGCCATGTCGGTGACGACCTTGCCCGCCACGTTCGTGCCGAGCTTCGCGAACACCTCCCGGAGAGCAAGGATCGGCACCGCGAGCACCACGATCTCGGCCATCTCGAGCACGGCAAGAACCGCGCTCGCGCTCACGACGATGCCGCGCTCGACGGCTTTGAGCACCGTCGACGGGTCCCGATCGCTGCCGACGACCACGAGATCGGGACGCGCCTCCTTCAGCGCCAACGCAAGCGACGAACCCATGAGGCCCAGGCCGACGATGGCGACGGCGGGCATGCGGGTGCCGAGCTACGCGAGCTGCTTGGCCATCGCGCCCAGCAGCCGGCGTAGGTCGCCCATGAGGCGATCGAAGTTCTCGAAATCGAGCGACTGGGCGCCGTCGGACAGGGCCTGGTTCGGGGTCGGATGGACTTCGACGATCAACCCGTGCGCGCCGGCCGCGACCGCTGCCAGAGCCATGGGCCGGACCAGGGACCAGCGGCCCGTGGCCTGCGAAGGATCGACGATCACCGGCAGATGCGACAGCTCGCGCGCGAGCGGCACGGCGTTCAGATCCAGCGTGAACCGCGTCGCGGTTTCGAAGGTGCGGATGCCCCGCTCGCACAGGATGACATCGCGATTCCCCTGCGACAGGATGTACTCGGCGGCGAGCAACCACTCTTCGATCGTCGAAGACATGCCGCGCTTGAGCAGGACCGGCTTGCCGGAGCGCCCCGCCTCCTGCAGCAGGGCGTAGTTCTGCATGTTGCGCGTACCGAGCTGAAGTATGTCCGCGTAGCGCGCGACCAGCTCCACGTCTCCGGGTGACACCACCTCGGTCACCACCTTCAGCCCCGTTTCGGAGCGAGCCGTTGCCATCATCTTCAGCGCGGACTCCCCGAGGCCCTGGAACGAGTACGGCGAAGTGCGCGGCTTGAAGGCGCCGCCGCGCAGGATCCGGGCCCCCTGAGCGGCTACGTGCCGGGCGGTTTCGAGGAGCATCTCCTCACCCTCCACCGAGCATGGGCCGGCCATCATCACGACCTCGCCGCCCCCGATCTTCACGCCGCCTACATCGACCACGGTGTCGAGGGGCCGGAACTCGCGGCTCGCAAGCTTGAACGGCTTGGTGATCGGGATGATCTCGTGGATCGCGTTGAGGTGCGAGAACGCCTCCTTGTAGGCGTAAGCGTTGCCGCCGATGACGCCCACCAGCGTGCGTTCCTCTCCGCGCGAGAGCTCCGTCTTGAGGCCGATCTCGTGCACCCGTTCGACCACCGCCTTGATATCGGCTTCGGTCGCGGTGTGCGTCATCACGATGATCACTTGATTGACTTCCCCTTCAGAGAATCGAGGTCGGCCTTGATCGCCCGAGCTCCACGGAGATAGGCGAAGCGCATCTCCGATTGAGACGTGGCGGTGTTGTAGAGC
>JBGPOC010000097.1:0-7772 GCA_041487825.1 Candidatus Dormibacteraceae bacterium
GCTGCAGCACGAGCACGGCCTCGCGGGCGCTGGGCGTTCCGGTGCACGTCGCGTGCATCGCCGCCCACGATGGCACTGGGACAGGGCTCGGCGGCGAGATCGGAGACGGGCTCGGCGAGGGTGATGGGCTCGGCGACGGGCTTGGCGTCGGGCTGGCAACCTGTGTCGGCGTCGGGCTGGTGTTGACCGCCGTGCCTGAGGAACCGCAGCTGGTGAACGCCAGCAACACGACCAAAGACACCCCGAGCCTCACTCCGGCTTGAAACGGCGTTGCCGTGCCGGCCGTTACGCGGGCGACTCCCTCCAGAACCACGAGTGCCCACGATACCGCGAGGCGGGCCCGTTTCCGAGGGCCACTTTCACAGCGCGGATCGCGCCGCCGGCTGCCGTGGCGACGGCAACCTTGCCGCTCAGGTCTCCCTCAGTCCGCGCTGTGACGCCGGATGATCAGGTCGGCGACAAGGCGGGGTCCATCCGGTCTGGTGCCAGGCTCCGATGCCCGCCCCCGAATCGCCGTTGAAGTATTCGTAGAAGGGGATCAGGTCGTGCCACGCGTGATCGTCCTGAAACTTCGCAACGGAGCCGAACACCGGCCGGTGACCGTCCGAGTCGAGGAAGATCCCGACCAGTCGATAGTATTCCTTGGCGTCCTCGCTGTGGTTGCCCTGCGTCCCGGTGAGCCCGAAGATCCGCTCTTTCAGGATGGGATCCCGGCCGTTCCAGAAAGCGAGCGCGAAGCACAGGGTCTGGCGGTCGTCGCAGATACCGGCGAGGCCATCCTCGTTCCAGCGGTAGACCCGGGAGCGCGAGTGCTCGTGGGGGAAGAAGTCCCAGGCGGTCCCGTCGGCGCTGTAGTCCTCGCGCACAGTGCCCCATGCCCGTTCGCTCAGGTATGGGCCAGACCGCTTCCACGGAGCCCGACCTTTCGGTACCTCGACGAGGCGGTCAGCTTCAGCCGAAGGCATAGACCCCTAGGTTATGCGCCGGACGCCATACGCTAGCGACGTGAGATTCGGACGCGCCCTTTGCGGGAACCTCGACGCCGCCTCCCAGCGCGAGTGGCTCGTGGCCGATGGGCTGGGCGGTTACGCGATGGGCACCATGGCGGGGCTGCGCACGCGCCGATACCACGGCCTGCTCGTGGTCGCAACCCGTCCGCCCGCCGGCCGGATGCTCGGCCTGGTGGCGCTGGACCCGATTCTCATCATCGGCGAGCGCCGGATTCCGCTGGCTGTGCACGAGTGGGCGTCGGGGGCGATCGACCCGAACGGCCACGTGCACCTCGAAAGCTTCGAGATCGAGGATGGGCTGCCACGATGGCGGTGGGCGGTCGGCGACGTGGCGATCGAGCGAGAGGTGGCGATGGATCACGGGCGCGCGTCGGTCGCGGTCATCCATCGCGTCGTCCGCGCCCCGGGCGCGGTCGGGCTCGAGCTCCATCCCCTGTGCACCTGGCGCGATGTTCATGGTGAGCGATTCGCCAACGGCCCGCCCGCGGTCGACATCGGGGCGGACGGGTTTGTCTTCGAGGGCGCCTACCGGGTTGCCGCGGCCGGCTACGTGCCCGGCGGCGAGTGGTACCGCGGAGTCCACTACCGGGTGGAAGCAGAGCGCGGCCTGGACGACAGCGAAGACCTTTGGCACGCAGGTCATTTCGCGGCGCGGCTCGAGCCCGGCCAATCGCATGAGCTGGTCGCCTGGGCGGGGCCTCCCGGCGTCCCCCCACGCCGGCCTGCGGCGATCTTTCACAAGGCCAAGCACCGCGCGGGGGCTGTGATCGCGACCGCGCAGGCGGTGGACGAGGTCGATCGGATCCTGGCCGTGGCCGCCGACCAGTTCATCGTCGAGGGACCGGCAGTCGTGGCGGGCTACCCCTGGTTCGGCGAATGGTCCCGGGACACGATGACCTCGTACGAGGGCCTGTTCCTGGAGACCGGCCGTCATGAGGAGGGACGAAAGCTGCTGGTCAGATCCGCCACGACCCTTTCGGATGGCATGCTGCCGAGCACGAACGACGCCGGCGGGACGGAATTCAACAGCGCCGATGCGACGCTCTGGTTCCTGCATGCGGTGGGACGCCACGTACAGCGGACGGGCGACCACGATCTCGCCGCCGAACTGTCACCGCAGCTGCTGGACGTCATCGAGCACCACCGTTCCGGCACCCGGTTCGGCATCAAGGTCGATCCCACCGACTCGCTCCTTCGCATGGGCGCGGACGGCGTCGCGCTGACCTGGATGGATGCGCGAGTCGACAGCCGGCCTGTGACACAGCGGGCGGGTAAGGCCGTCGAGGTAAACGCGTTGTGGATCAACGCGCTGGCGACGGTCGCCACCCTGGAGGAGCGACTCAAGCACGACGCATCTGGACTGCGCCGGATTGCACAGCTGGCTCGCGAATCGTTCAAACATCATTTCGTGGGACCCGCAGGGTGCGCCGACGTCATCGATCCCGACAACCACCAGGTGCGTCCCAACTGTCTGCTCGCTGTGTCCCTCCCCCACGCCCCGCTTCTCGAGGCGAGCATCGTTCGGGTGTCCGGCGAAGAGCTTCTAACTTCTCTCGGGCTGCGCTCGCTGGCTCAAAGCGACCCGGAATACATCGGGCAACACAGAGGCGGTCCGCTTCAGCGCGACGCTGCTTATCACCAGGGCACCGTCTGGCCATGGCTGATCGGCCCCTATGTCGAGGCATCGCTCAGGACCGGTGTTCTGGTCACCGATGTGCTGGCCGGCCTGGAGCAGCACCTGTGGGAGTGGGGTCTTGGCTCTGTGTCGGAAACCGCCGACGGCGACCCGCCCCACCGCGCCACCGGCTGCCCGATGCAGGCCTGGTCGGTGGCGGAGCTCATCCGCGCGCGCCGGATGCTGCGAACTCGAACCGCGCCGGCAAGGCGGCTGCCCCTGGCGCCGTGAGTGTTCTCATAGGCGAGTGAGGATCGTCTCGCTCCTGCCCAGCGCCACCGAGACGCTGTTCGCGCTGGGGCTCGGCGACCAGGTCGTGGCAGTCACCCACGAGTGTGACTTTCCACCCGAGGCCGCCTTGTTACCGACCGTGACGCGCTCCACCCTGGGCCTCGAGGACCACGACAGCGAAGGCATCGAGGCAGCAGTGGCGCTGGCGGCCGAGGAGGGCCGCTCCCTCTACTCCGTCGACAGCGACGCCATCAGAGCGTTGCGCCCCGACCTCGTGGTGGCGCAGGACGTGTGCCGGGTCTGTGCCGTCTCCGCGGATCAGGTGGCGGTGGAACTGGCCGGGATCCGGATGTTTCGTCAGCACCCTCACACCCTGTCCGACGTTCTCTCCGACATCGAGGAGCTGGCCACGGCCTGCGGCGCTGACGCCACGCGCCTGATGACCGGGCTCCGTGAACGCATCGACGCGGCCTCGCGGGACCCCCGCGCCCAGGCCCCGGTTCGCGGGGTGTTCCTGGAGTGGATCGACCCGCCCTATCCCGCCGGCCACTGGACCCCCGACCTTCTCGCGCTGGCCGGGATCGAGGATCCACTGGCACGACCGGGCGTCCCGTCAGTCGCGCTGTCCTGGGCCGACGTCGGCGCCGCCCGCCCCGAGCTGCTGATCCTCGCGCCCTGCGGCTTCACCCGGGATCGGGCGGAGACGGAGGCCGCCCTGGTCCAGCCAGACATCGACGCGGTGGGTGCGTCGCGCGTTGTGGTGATGGATGGATCTGCCTACTTCAACAGACCGGGACCTCGGCTGGTCGATTCGCTCGAGCAGCTGGTCGCCAACCGCTGAGCTTCGCTCGATGAGCACTGGAAGCGCGCCTGAAACACGCTATCGTCCCGGGGTCAAAGAGGACTTTGACCGCCTTTACCGGGCCACCTACCAGCGCATCTTCGGATCGCTGGTGGTGATCTTGCGAAACCCGGCGGAGGCGGAGGACGCCACCCAGGAGGCCTACTTTCGGGCGTTCCGAGCGTGGAAGCACTGGAAGCAGGAGGCCCCTGCAGAGGCGTGGATGTACCGCATCGCCCTGAACGTCGCTTTCTCGCATCGCCGGCGGGAGAAGCTCCACCAGCTCGGCGAGGTGATCATGCGGCTCGGGCGCCCCATCGAGCGGGACCCCACCGCCGTCGCCGAGCCCGACCTGTTTCGCGAGATCAGAGCTCTACCGCCCAAGCAGGCGGCAGCGCTCGTCCTGAGGCACCTCCACGGCTTCACCAATCGCGAGATCGCCACGGCGATGGGCATCCCCGAAAGGACCGTCGCCTCCAGACTGGCGGCCGCCAAAACGCGCTTGCGGGCCCGCCTCGGGGATCGAGCCGGGAACGAAATGGGTACTTCGGCAGCCTCGTCTGTCCCATTTGACGAATGAACGCTCCGGGCGGAGACCGCTTCGACCAGTGGCTGGGGCAGCAGCTCCAGCAGCACGTCGCCGGCCGTGGCGGCCCGAGCCCGCTGCCCACGCAGGCGCAGTACCACTCCGCATACCTCCAGGGCGGCGTTCACGTTGGCTTGCTCGCCAAGGTGGCGGCCGTCCTCTCGACCAAGGCCGCCATCGCCGTTACCGCCGGTCTGATGGTGGTGAGCGCAGCCGGCGCAGGCGAGGCGGTCATCACCGGCAGCGTCAATCCAGGCGACTGGGGAAAGCAGGTCGTTCAGCAGGTCCAGAAGTGCAAGGGAGCCCTCGTGCCGGGCTCACACGGCATCGGCGAATGCGTGAGCTCGTTTGCGTCCCAGCACGGCAAGACGGTGAGCTCCGAGCATCGCGCGAACCCAAACCCGAGCCACGGACCCGATCAGACGCCGCCTGTGCTCCCGACTGACAAGGACCACGCCTTTCCACACCCGCATCCGACTCCGCCGGTGCATCCATCACCGCCCGGAAGCGGCCACAAATAAACAAACTGAACATGCGCTCGCAACTGGCGGCAGAAGGAGGTGATTGAGGTGACCTGGCACGTCCTGGACCGCGCCCGAAGTCAGCGCGGCCAGGGAATGGTTGAGTACGCGCTGATCCTGGTCCTCGTTTCCATCGTCGTCATCGTGATTCTTTTGACCATGGGCAATCAGATCGCAAACGTCTTTTCCAACGTCGTCGCCGCCCTCGGCTAGGGAGCGCCGGCTCTGTCGAGTCCGCCCGCACCCCCGCCCGGTCGTCGCCGGGCGGGGACGCAAGCGGCGTCGAAGGCTTGAAGATCCGAGCTCCGTCAGAAGCGGGGCGGCGCTGTCGGTAGACTTCCAGCATGCCTGAGCGAATTCGCGCTCTGATCACCGGGATCACCAGGCAGGGCGGCTCGCATTCGGCGTGGCTCTTGTTGGAGAAGGGCTGGGAAGTCCACGGCCAGATCCGACGGTCATCGTCGATCAAAACTCGTCAACAGTCGGCGTGACCGCGCCTGCGTCGCAGTCACTGCAGAGCCTCATCGTCACCGACGGCCGGCATCGTCTCGTCTCCTGGCTGCAAACTCGCCCGTCCTGGAACACGCTTCTGATTCTGGCGGTGGCAGCGGTCGCGGCCATCATCCGGTTCTGGAACTTCGGCTCCATTGGTTACGAGCACTGGGACGAGTACGGCTTTGTCAGTGGGGCCGATGCCGTTCGTCAGTCTTGGCCAAATGGTTTTGCGTCCATCAGTTGGGTAGTCATGCCGTTGGCTCCATATACGAGTGGCACTCTCTTGCACTTCCTCGGCGTCAATACCTGGATACCTATCGCGGTGTCTGCAACCTATGGGACGTTGTCGGCTGTCGCGCTCTATTTTCTCGGTTCGCGATTGTTTGGCAACGCGGTTGGGCTGATCGCCGCCGCCGTGCTGGCAACAGCCGAGTTCTCTGTCATGTACTCGCGTATGGCTATCGCCGAAGCGACATTCGATTTCTGGTTGATCACATCTGTCCTGTTCATCTGGCTCGGTTTTGAGCGCAAGCGAACCGTCTATTACGTGTTGGCCGGCATCAGTTCAGGTCTCTTAATGAATACCAAGTTCGACGGGATCTTTCCGCTGGTGCTGGCCGGTTCGTGGCTTGCCGGCGAACTCCTACTCGATCTGATCAGGCGCTCGCCTAATCTGCTGTCCGAGTACAGATTGCGAGCGGTGGGCACCGCCCTGATGGTTGTGCTGGCGATTGCCCTGTTTCTGCCCGTTCTGGTCAAGGTTGCTCACGATCCGGGTTTGCGCACATTTGTGGGGCACTTTACGTCCCCTCCTCCGCACACCGTGATCAAAACGCCGCCGAAGTTCATCGCCTGGTACTTCTGGTTGTTCACATCACCGCCCACCCTCCTGGTGGCCATGGCAGGCATTGCCATCGGCTTGGTTCGTTTTACTCGCGCTGACCGCCTGATGCTGATCTACACGGCTGGCTGGTTTATCGCGCTATTGGTGTATCCCCCGTTCCCACGCGAAGCGCTGTCGTTGCTTCCGGCTGTTGGCATCTGGGCTGGTCGAGCGATCGTCGAAGCCTGGGGGCTGCTAACCGTAAAGAAACCGCAGTGGCCGTTTCTTGCGACTACAGCGGCTGCAATGTGTATGTTCGCAATTCTGGTCGGCCAGATAGTCCCGCTGCCGCATATGTTGTCGCTTCGCACCAAAGGGTATGCCGACGCGGGCGCTATCGCTGCCCAGTACCAGTCGACCGGCAGCACTATCTTTGTCCGCGTGCAATCTGTGGCGTTTCTGTATTTGAATGACGCGCACGGCCTCGTCCCTCGCCCGCCGATAGTCAACCTCTTGAAGGAGAAAGGTTCCACGGCCGTGTTCATGACCGATCAGACGCTGGGCTGGTATCCGAAAATTCAGGCTTTGTTTGACCTCAACCGCGATCGCCTTGAAGTAATCGACAAGGTGCCTAATCCGCTCTATGACGAGGTTCTGCTGCAGCCTGCGACTGAAGAGCGGCTGTCGCACCTGGACGATCCTCCCGCTGCGTACAGATACATAACGTTCTGGCGATTGACAGGGCCCCTGCTCTTCCCGCCCAACTGGCCGCAATAATTTGTTCCCTGCGTCGCGCCGGCCACTCGGCCCAAAGCGAGCAGGGCCGGAATCAAGAACGTTGGCCGCGTGCCTGGATGCGGGAAGTCGAACCGCCTGGCCCAGGCATTCTGGAACCTATGCCGGCTGAGCACACACGATCCGCCTACTACGAAGAACTCAACGTGATTTTCCGACAGAAGCGGAACGCGCGAGCCCCATTTCGTGAGGCGGGCATGTAGCAGAATGGGTGGTTGGAGCGGCGACGACTTGGCTGCCGTCCGCAATCGCGAGCGAATGGAGGGAGCATGACGACGGTACGTCTACTCATCGGAACCCGGAAGGGAGCTTTTGTCTTGACGTCCGACGCGCGGCGCCGGGACTGGAAAGTCGATGGACCGCACTTCGCGGGCTGGGAGGTCTATCACGTAAAGGGTTCTCCCGCAGACCCGAACCGGCTTTACGCATCGCAATCGCGCGGCTGGTTCGGCCAGGTGCTCCAGCGGTCGGACGACGGTGGCGCCAGCTGGAAGGCGATGGGCAACGAGTTCCATTACGAGGGGACGCCCGGGACTCACAAGTGGTACGACAACTCGGATCACCCCTGGGAGTTCGCGCGGGTCTGGCACCTCGAGCCGTCGCTGACCGACCCGGACACGGTCTACGCCGGGGTCGAGGACGCGGCCCTGTTCAAGTCAACCGATGGAGGTACGACCTGGGGGGAAATGCCCGGTCTCCGCACGCACAGGACCGGTCCATCGTGGGCACCTGGCGCAGGCGGCCTGTGCCTGCACACGATCATCCTGGATCGGAGCCACCCGGATCGCATGATCA
>JBGPOC010000098.1:0-7723 GCA_041487825.1 Candidatus Dormibacteraceae bacterium
ATTTGGCGTATGAAGCTGGGGATCGTCAAGGTCAAGCTCGACCGCGAGGTGAACGCGTACGTCCTCGCCTGTGCGTCGACCAAAGAGGCGATCGTGATCGATCCCGGGCTGCCGGTGGAGAAGCTCGCGGAGCAGGTCAAGGACCTGAAGGTGCGCTACATCGTCGCCACCCACTGCCACCCGGGCCACGTCGCGGGCAAGGATGATCTGAAGCAGCTCACCGGCGGACGGACCGCCCTGCATTCGGCCGACGCCAAGCAGTTCCTGCGGTCGGCGGACATGTACCTGGTGGACGGCGACGAGCTCGAGTTCGGAGAGTTCAAGCTGACCGTCCTCCACACCCCCGGCCACACGCCAGGCAGCGTGTGCCTCGTGGTCGCCAACCACGCCTTCGTGGGCGACACCATCCTGGCGGGCGGCGTCGGCAAGCAGACGCCTGAGACCGACCTTCGGAGACAGATGATGAGCATCGGCACCAAGCTGCTGCGCCTGCCCCTGACGACGGCGCTGTACCCAGGGCATGGGCCGGCGACAAGCCTCGAGCGCGAGCTGGCCCAGAACCCCATATTCCGAGGTGTGGGAGCCAAAGCCTAGTGGTCTTTAGCCAGCCTTCAGGCACGGCAGATCAAGGCCGAACCTGACCTCCCTCCCCCCGCGAGGGGGGAGGGCTAGGGGAGAGGGGCTCAGCGCGGGATCGACCCCGGGATCCCGCGCGGCGACACCATCCGGCCGGCCGCACCACCGACCTGCCTGCCGTCGCGCACGACCGGCCGGCCGCGCAGGTACACGCTGGCGATCGAGAAGCCGAACTCGAGACCTTCCAGCGCACCGTGGCGCTGTCGCGATCGCATGAGCGCCGGGCGGACCACCATGCGCCCCGCGGGATCGACGATGACCAGGTCGGCGTCGAAGCCTGGAGAGATCCGTCCCTTGCTGTCATGCAGGCCGGCGAGGGCCGCCGGTCCCTCCGACACCCACGCCGGAGCCTTCCACACGTCTCCGAGTCGCTTGGCAAGCTCGAGGCAGCTGAGGTAGAGCGTCTGCACCCCGGGGCTGCCTGCGGCCGCCAGGTCGAGAGGCCTTGCCTTCTCCGCATCGGTGTGCGGCGCGTGGTCGGTGGCGACGATTCGAATCGCCCCACGGGCCAGACCGTTGACCAGGGCGTCTCGGTCGGCGGCGGTGCGGACGGGCGGGTACATCTTCATCACGGTCCCCAACCGGGCGAAATCCTGGTCGGAGAGCCAGAGGTACTGAGGGCAGGTCTCTAGGCTCAAGCGGGACCCGTCGTTCATGGCGGCCTCCGCGGCGATCAGGCCCATCGCGCTGGAGAGATGGGCCACGTGCAGGCGGCCCCCAAAAGAATCCACGATCGCCGCCGCAGCCGCTATCGCCACGGCCTCTGCCTCCGGCGGGCGCGATGCAAGCACATCGGCGTACGAGTCGAGCGGGCGCCTGAAGGCCGCGAGGATGCCCGGGTCCTCGGCATGGATCACCAGTGGAAGGCCGAGCGACGCCACGACCGGGGCGAGACGCAGCAAGGTCCCATAGTCCGGCGGCGCCTCGAGGTCTGGATCCTGCGAGTCCGGCGTGTACAGGATCTGCTTGCGGCTCAGGCTGAAGGCGTAGCCGAGGTAGGCCTTGAAGCCAGTCGCCCCCGCCTGCGCCAGGCCCCTCAGCTGATCGGCGGTCGAGCTGGAGCGGACCAGGCCCCAGAGGCCAAAATCGACGCGAGCCTTGCTGCGGGCCAGCGCCGCCTTGGACTCGAGCACGCCTGCCGCATCGACGCCCGGCACGGTGTTGGGCATGTCGATCACGGTCGTGACACCGCCCGCCGCGGCGGCGGCGGTGAGCGTTCCATAGTCCTCCTTCTCGGGGAAACCGGGATCTCGGCTGTGCACGTGGACGTCGATTGCGCCAGGCAGTACGTACATTCCCCGGGCATCCACGACGCGGGCGCCGTCGGGTCGGGCCGACCCGTGTTCCTGGAGAGCCGTGATGACCCCGTCATGCACATGGACGTCCGCCTGGCGCGGACCATCCGACGCGTGGACCGTTCCCCCGGCTATGACCAGGGGTAGGTCGGTAACGGCCAGCTCAGTCGAGCTCCAGGTCTGAGATCCGGAACAGCGGTGAATAGGGAATGCCCGCGCTGCGGATGTTCTCCTCTCCACCTTCGCCACGATCGAGCACAACGACCAGGTGAATCACCTCGGCACCGGCGTCGCGAAGAACCTGGGCCGAGCGCAGCGAATCGCCGCCAGTGGTCACGACGTCCTCGATCACGGTGACTCGATCACCGTGCTCGAACCGCCCCTCGATCTGCTTCGAGGTCCCGTAGCCCTTCGGCTCCTTCCGCACCAGGACGAGCGGAAGGCCGGTCTCCATCGAGACCGCGCCGCCCAGGAGCACGGCGCCGAGCTCGGGAGCGGCCAGCCGCTGGGTGTGCTTGGGCACCAGCTCCGCAAGGTGCTTGCCCAGGCGGCGCAGGAGGATTGGATCGGTCTCGAACAGGAACTTGTCGAAATAGCGATTCGAGCGCTTGCCGGAGCGCAGCACGAAATCGCCCTTGAGATAAGAGGCGGCGACCAGCCTGCGCCCGAGCTCGCGTATCTCGGATGCTCGGGTCTCCACGCCACGTAATCTAGCCCATGCATGTCCTCACCCTTGACGGTCGGGCTGCTCAGGGTTGTCCTCCATCTGCCCGAAAGTGGCTCGCTGAAATCGAAGCGCCAGGTCGTGAGTGGACTTCTCAAACGCTTGCGGCAGGAACACCATGTCGCCGCCGCCGAGGTGGGTGAGCTCGATCGCTGGCAACTTGCCGAGCTCGCAGTCGCCACGGTGAGCTCAAGCGGCAAGCATGCTGACGAGGTCCTGGCCGCGGCGCTGGCCTACGTCGAATCACACAGCGATGGCGCGCGCATCACGAACGTGTCTACCGAGCTGATCCGACTTTGAGGACGGCCGACTCCCTGGTGGAGGAGTTCGAGGCGACCCTGCCGTTCAAGCTGGACGGCTTTCAGCGCGAGGCGATCGAGAAGCTGGACCGGGGACAAGGCGGCGTGCTTGTCAGCGCCCCGACCTCCAGCGGCAAGACGATCGTCGCCGAATACGCGATCTTCCGGGCTTTGCGCGCGGGCGCGAAGGTGATCTACACGACACCGCTGAAAGCGCTGAGCAACCAGAAATACCACGACTTCGTCCGCGAATACGGCGAGCCGACGGTCGGGCTGGTCACCGGTGAGAACTCGATCAATCCCGATGCTCCCGTCGTCGTGATGACGACCGAGATCCTGCGCAACCTGATCTACGAGGACCTGCAGCGGTTGGACACGGTCTCGTACGTCGTCCTCGACGAGGTCCACTACATCGACGACTTCCCGCGAGGGTCGGTGTGGGAGGAGATCGTCATCCAGGCGCCGACGACGATCAAGCTCGTCGGGCTGTCCGCGACGATCGGGAACTTCCGCGAGATCGCCGACTGGATGGCCGAGAACCGCGGCGGCATGGAGACGGTCTTCCACGACGTCCGGCCGGTCGACTTGAAGCTGTGGCTCGCGATCAACAATCGATTCCTCCCCCTGTTCAAGGGTGACGGGGCCATCGATCAGCGCACCTGGAGCAAGGCGGCCGAGGAGGAGGAGGCCTCATACCGGGTGGGCGGCTACAGCCGTCTGCCCTCGAACGACCTGTTCCACGTGATCGAGGAGCTGCGGCGCGGGGACATGCTCCCCGCGATCTACTT
Source organism: Candidatus Dormibacteraceae bacterium (assembly GCA_041487825.1). GTDB lineage: Bacteria > Chloroflexota > Dormibacteria > Dormibacterales > Dormibacteraceae > Palsa-872. The sequence continues at coordinate 3,743 of JBGPOC010000098.1, forward strand.
CATCTTCTCGCGCCGCGGCTGCCGCGAAGCGCTGCAGCGGTGCGCGTACCACGAGCTCGACCTGACGACTGCGGCGGAGAAGGAAGCGATCGACCGAGTGGCGGCGGAGAGGCTGCAGGGTCTCACCGACCATGACGAAGAGTCGCTCTTCCGGCGGATGGTCGATGCCCGCCTGCTGCGCCGTGGCCTGGCCGAGCACCATGCCGGCCTTCTCCCGTACCACAAGGAGATGGTTGAGGAGCTGTTCCAGAGGGGGCTCATCAAGGTCGTCTTCGCGACCGAGACCCTGTCGCTGGGCATCAATATGCCCGCGCGTGGTGTCGTGGTTTCTTCGTTCACCAAGTTCGACGGCACCAACTTCTCCAATCTCACGACCGGCGAGCTGACCCAGCTGATGGGACGCGCTGGCCGCCGCGGAATCGACGTGATCGGGCATGGCGTGATCCTCAAGGAATCCGACGTGGAGGTCGGCACCATCTACGAGGTCGCGATGGGCCCGACGCTCGTGGTCGAGTCCAAGTTCCTGCCCAGCTACAACATGGCACTGAACCTCCTGCGCATCTACACGCCTGCGCAGGCCGAGGCGCTGATGGAACGATCATTCGGCCAGTTCCAGAAGCGGTTGGCCGAAGAGCGGACGAGGGAGCGTCTGACCAACGTTCGAGAGCGGTTGCAGGACATCCGCCACATCTGGGACGACCGCGAGGTTTCGATCGACGACGTCGCGCAGTACTTCAAGCTCGAAGACCGCCGGCGCGCCATCCGGATCGAGCTCAAGCGCTTGCGGCGCGAGGCCGGGGCCGAGCGGCGGGGTAGGCGCGGGAAGCACACGCGGACCCTCGGGTCGGCCGGCCACCTGGTCCAGAGGCTGGAGATCGAGGCCAAAGGCCTGCTCGAGAGGCAGCACAAGCTGAAGCTGGTCCGCTCACCAAGGTTCGGCGAGTACCTGCAGAAGTACTCGGAGATCCGTTCGTTGCAGAAGGAGCTCGAGGGAGGCGAAAAGGCAATCAGCGGCCAGATGGACGAGTACGCTCGCAAGCTTCGCCGGCTGGGCAGGATCCTCACGGAGACCGGTTTTCTCGCCCATGACCGGCCCACTGAGAAAGGACTCTTCGCCTCACGGATCTACGGCGAGAACACGATCCTGGTCGCGGAGGCGGTCTGGCTGGGCTGGCTCGAGGGCCTCGCTCCCGAGGAGCTGTGCGCCGTGCTGGTCATGCTCGCGGCGGAGGATCGCGAGCGGGGTCGAGACCGGCAGCCTCGTGCGGCCCGCCGGTACCCGACGCCGGCCATATCGCAGACGGCACGGCTCGTGCGTTCGCTGTACTTCCGCTTCGCGGACATGGAGAGCGATCTCGACGAGCCGAACCTTCGGCAGCCGTCGCACGACTACATCGATTTCGCGTACCGCTGGGCCGCCGGTGAGTCCCTGGACCAGATCCCCCTGCCGCCGAACGTCGACATCGGGGATGCGATCAAGGCGATGAAGAGCCTGTATTCGCTGCTCCGCCAGCTCGAGTGGGCCCTCCGGCAGGCGAAGTCCCCCCTGTTCGAAACCGTGGCCCGCGGCGTCGCGCAGATGGAGCGAGACGTAATAAAGAGAACCTGACGGTATGAGAGGGAACCCGAATGGTTCCCTCTCATCGGCGGGCGCTTCGCGCGCGCCTGCTCTCTTTCCGGTATATCGATGGGATTTGTTAGAGAAAGGTTTCTACTCGCCGCGTCTCGGAGTGGTCAGAGACAAAGTCGCGGCCGGGGGGACCCCGGCCGCCCCGGCGACGCGGGTTACTTAGACTGAGGTTGATGCCATCTAAGAAACGGCGCATTCTCGTCACCGGCGTGGCGCGGTGGTGGGGTGCGCTGGTCGTGCAGCGCCTCGTCGAGGACCCCGACGTCTCCGAGGTGATTGGCATCGATACGCGCGAGCCACGCTACGACCTCGGCCGCGCCGACTACCTGAAGCTCGACATCCGCCACTCGCTCATCGGCAAACTGGTGCGGTCGGTCGGGATAGACACCGTCGTGCACACGCTGACCAGCGTCGATTCCTTCAACATGGATCCGCGACGCGCCCATGAGATGAACGTCATCGGCACCCTGAACCTTCTGGCCGGCTGCGCCGGTGAAGGCAGCCCGGTGACGCGCTTCGTCCTCAAGTCCACCGGCCACGTCTACGGTTCCCGGGCCGACCTGCCTTTGGGGCTGCGCGAGGACCACCGACTCGACAGCAACTCACGTCACCAATTCGTGCGCGACATCGTGGAGGTCGAGTCCTACGTGAACGACTTCGCCATGCGCAATCCGAGCATCGACATCGTGGTGCTGCGTTTTGGGAACAGCCTCAATCCCGATGAGCCGCAGCCGCTGGCCAAGTACCTCGACCTCGAGGTGGTGCCGACCGTGGCCGGCTACGACCCGACCTTGCAGCTCATCCATCGCGACGACTGCGTCGAGGCTTTGCGGCTGGCGACCAAGCGGGGCCCGGCGGGGGCCTACAACATCGCCGCGCCGGGGGGCGAGCTCCTCTCTTCGCTGCTCGACGGTGCGGGCAAGCTGCATGCGCCCCTGATTCCGCCGTTTGGGATCGAGCTCTCGGCGTTCGCCCTCAGGAGATCCGGCATCGCTTTTCTTTCGCCACAGCTGCTCGACCTGCTGCGCTGGGGCCGCGTCCTCTCAACGTCCAAAGCCGCGCGCGGCCTCGGTTTCCGTGCGGACCGCGACACGAGAGCAGCGTTCGAGGAGTTCATCTCACAGCGCCGCGTGTTGCGGTACGAGCCCGACAACCGCGGTTACCAGTACGAGAAGGAACTGGAGGACTTCATCCATAGCCGCCAGCCGCCCTCCCCGAACGGCGGGGACCTCGCGGCGCTGGCGTCAGCGCCGGCAGTACCGAGACGGGCTAAGGCTCGCCCCCACCCCCACTAACTCCCGCGACTTCGTCGCGGGGGCCCCAGCGGACGAGGCGCCCTATCGCGTCGAAAGCACCACCCGTAGACTGAGTACGAGCTAAACCTCCCCGCCACCCCCGTCAATGACAAGGACTTCGCCGTTTATGTACGACGCGGCGTCCGAGACCAGGAAGACCACCGCTCCAGCGATCTCGTCAGGCGTTCCGATCCGGCCCATCGGATTGGAGGTGAGCACCCTCTCGAGTATGGCTTCGTTCCCCCACAGCGCCTCGGCGAAGCGCGTCTTCACCAGGCCGGGCGCGACGGCGTTGACGCGCACTTTGCCGCCGAGCTCCCGGGCGAGCTGGCGGGTCAGCATGATCACACCCGCCTTCGTGACGTTGTAAACGCCCAGGCCGAGGCCCGGCCTCAAGCCGCCTACGCTGGCGACGTTCACGACGGCGCCCCCGTTCCTCTCCATCGAGGCCTCGTAAACGAGCTTGGTCAGCAAGAAGACGCCGCGGAGGTTGACTTCGAACGTCTTGTCCCAGGCCGCCAGATCGGCGCCGAGCACCGGTCCGAAGTAGGGGTTGGTGGCTGCGTTGTTGACAAGGATGTCGATGCGGCTGAACCGCGCCATGGTCTCCTTGACCAGCCGCTGAAGGTCCTCCGGCCGGCCAGAGTGGGCCGCGATCGCCACAGCCGCGTCGGGGAACCCTGCGTTGATGCGCTCCACCTCGACGTCCAGGTCGGCCTGCTTCCGGCTCGAGAGGACGACCCGGGCGCCCTGTTCGGCCAGTGCAGTGGCGATGGCGCTGCCGATCCCGCGGCTGGCGCCGGTCACCAGGGCGACCCGCCCGTCGAGGTCGAATCTGGAGCGTCCAGGCACGGCTGATAGGATAGGCCGACCCATGGCCACGATCTCGGGGAAGGCGGCCGAGGACATCCTCGAGCGGATCTTCCAGCCGGCGACCAAGCCGACAGCGCGAGACCAGGCCGAGGAGACGCTGCGTCATCCCAAGCGGCTGGTCTACGTCGCCATGTCGAACAAGGTCTTCTACTGGCGCACGCACATCCAGAAGTTCGTCCTCGA
>JBGPOC010000099.1:0-7707 GCA_041487825.1 Candidatus Dormibacteraceae bacterium
CATAGCTGATTATCTGGACCCGGTTCGTCTTCGCCCAAGCTACCAGCCGGGAGCGGTCGATGCCGGTAGCCACGTACGCCCGCCAGATGCCGTTTCGCGCATCTATCAGTACCGGCTTGATCTGAGGAATCCCGACTACGACCGTGCGACCGGTGCCGTCATCGGTGGAGACCCACGTCTTGACCTGGAGGCCATTGCGGGCGAGGAAAGCGTTGATGTCGACCGTCGTCGCGTACGGCGGGAAGTAGATGGTTGCGCTGTGCTGCTGTGGCGCGGGTCCGATGCGGATCTGCGGAAGCGCAAAGACGTACTGCCCGAACGCGGGGAAGTCGGTCAGCAGCCGCATGCCGTACTTCGCGCCGAGCGCCGACGCGCTGCTGTCGGAAGTGAATGGCGCCATGGTCAGGGTCGCCACGCCGCGTTGCGGGTCGACCGAAACGCCCACCAGCTGCGGTGCCCGATAAGTGGCGCCAGACGTGGCCGGCGCTGTGCTGGAGCGGATTGTCGGTAGCAACGACCCGTACGAAGCCACGCTCTGGACCACAAGCACGAGCGCTACGGCTCCCGCCATGGACCCGGTCCCAAGCAGCAGTTTCGCTAGGGCTTTCAGTGCAATCCCCCGTCGCTGACGGCGACCACCATGCCTGCGCCAAGGGTGAGGGTGGCGTGCGTCGGCACGCGACTAGTCGCGCCTCCCCAACCGGACCCGAGCAACACCTTCCTCCCTCGACGCGACCAGACCAACCCCGAAGACTGCCGGGAGCATATCACCCGCTTTTGAAATGTGGCGAGGAATTTTTTTGGGATTCATCGATTTTCTTGCGGTCGCGCAGCGTCGCGGTCGGGCGCAGGGAAGTCACGGCAAGAAGTTGGCCGAGGCCGCGTGCGCTCGCAGCGAGGAGAGGTCGCAAAACTGCATGACAGGCCTCCTCCCGGCGTCCCCTAGACTTCGACCATGACCCAGCTTTTTCACGACGCGCAGCGCCGGCTGCAGGACCGTTTTGACACCCGCCGTCTAGCCGACCGGATAGAGGAGCGTCTGGTCCACGACTTCATCGACGAGCACGACGCCGAGTTCATCCGCGCTCGGGACATGTTCTTCCTGGCCACCGTCGACCCGAAGGGCAGGCCGAACTGCTCGTACAAGGGCGGCGACCCCGGATTCGTGCGCGTCGTCGACGACCGAACGCTCGCCTTCCCCAACTACGACGGCAACGGGATGTACCTCTCGATGGGGAATGCGGCGGCGACGGGCGAGGTGGGAATGCTCTTCATCGATTTCGAACGGCGCCACCGGATGAGGGTCAACGGCACCGCGAGCGTCGACGAAAACGACGAGCTAATGGCCGCTTACCCGTACGCTCAGTTCATCGTCCGCGTGACGGTTCGCGAGGTGTTCCCCAACTGCCCGCGCTACATCCACCGCTACCAGCTCGTCGAGCGCTCCAGGTTCGTTCCCAAGAAAACGGGGCGACCTCCGGTCCCTGACTGGAAGCGCTCGGATTGGGCCTGTGACGTGCTGCCCGAGAACGACCCTGCTCGCGAGGCCGCCACCAGCGAGTAAGCCAGGTGGCCACCCAGGACGTCTCGCCCGCAGAGCTGGTCGTCTTCTCGGACTACGTTTGACCGTGGTGCTACATCGACTCGGTCCGAGTCGAACGCCTGGAGAAGGAAGGTCTCGTCCACCTGACGTGGCTTCCTTTCGAGCTCCATCCCGAGGCGCCGGTCGAGGGGATTTCCTTCGAGGCCTACTTCGGTCGAGCTCGTTCAGACCAGATCCGGGGTCGCCTCGATTCGGTCGCGGCTGAGGTGGGCCTGGTGATGCGGCAGCGCGACGTGATCATCAACTCCCGCAGGGCGCTGGGCGCGGCCGAGTTCGCCCGTGAAAACGGAAAGTTCGACGACATGCACCGAGCGCTGTTCAAGGCCCATTGGGAGGGCACCGGCCGCCTGGAAGACGTCGATGACCTTGTGCGCATCGGCAAAGAGGTGGGGCTCGATCCGGTCGAGCTTCGAGCGGCGATCGAAGAGGATCGCTTCGAGGAGTTCATCGACGAGAACCGCCGCCAGGCGGAGTCGGTTGGAATCAATGCGATTCCAGCCCACATCTTCGGGCGGCGCTACCTGGTGGTCGGCGCCCACCTTTACGACTCATTTGTTCAGGTGATCGATCGATTGCGCCAGGAGGCAGACTGAACCGGAGCCGGCGCCCACAGCCTCAGCCGAGCAACCACATCTGATGGGAGGATTCCGCAATGTCGCAACTGCAATCGACGGCACCGGTCCTGGTGACCACGACCGAACGACCGGCCGGCTATGAGGTCAAGCAGGCACTCGGCCAGGTGTTCGGGGTCGTGGTGCGAAGCCGCGGCCTGGGCGGCAACATCATGGCGAGTCTCCGGTCCCTGGGCGGCGGCGAGATCGTCGAGTACACCCGACTGGTCGAGGACACGCGTCGCCATGCAATGGATCGCATGGTGGAAAACGCTCGCGCGATGGGAGCCAACGCCGTCGTGATGATGCGCTTCGACTCCTCGGAGATCGGTCAGACGATGACGGAGGTCGTCGCCTACGGGACGGCGGCCGTCATCCAGAAGGCCTCGGCATGAACATCCCGCCGCAGCTGATCATCGGCGCTCTCGTGATCGTGTTCGCGATCGCGGGCTACTTCATCTGGGACCGCCGCTATCGCGGAGACACCCAGGGCAACTTCAAACCCACGAACGAGGTCTTCAAAGACCCAACCACCGGAAAGCTCACACGTGTCTATGAGGACCCCTCAACCGGCAAGCGGCAGTACCGAGAAGATGGCTGAAACAGCGAAAGGCTCCGCGCTCGAGACCTATATGGCGGACGTGCATGCAGGGGCCCGGCCGCTGGTGCTGGCGCTCGACCGCGCGATCCGCAAGGCCCACCCCGGTTTCGATGTCGCCGTCAAGTACCGGATCCTGCTTTACGCGCTCGGCGGCGACTGGCGGACATGGGTCTGTGCTATCGACGCCAGGAAGAACAGCGTCGGCCTGCGCTTTTTGTACGGCGTGCTGCTCGACGACCCGCGTCGCGTTCTGCGCGCCGGCAGCTCGGTCCTCAAAACCTGGGACTTCGCCCTCGGCGCCAAGGTCGACCAGGCGGCCGTCGGCGCCTAGCCGTTGCGCGATACCCCGACTACAAGGCGAACTCCGCCCGCGTGCTCGAGAAAAGCCGGGCGGCGGCCGCCTCCCGACCGAAGGCCAGGCCAACCCGCTGACCTCAGTCCGGCTCCCGCTCGGTGAGAATCTGGCACGTGCAACAGGTTCGGCGGATCGTGACCCTCGCTCGCGTCCGACGGGCGCGGGCCGTCCGGGCCGGCAGCTTCGCCGTGGGGCTGATCGCGATCGGGTGGGCAACGGCCTTCGTCGTCGAGCGCGGCAGCTGGGACGTGATGATCGCCGCCTGCGCTTTCTGGCTGGTGGCGGTGCTCTTCTTGCTCGCCGGCTGGGAGCTCCTGATGCTTCTCACGGGAGCGCCGGGAATCGGCGTCCTGCCACGGGGAAAGTGGATGGCGCGTCTCGAGACGTGGCTCGTGCCCGCGGGGCTCGCCGGCGGCCTGTTGGTGGGGCACTACCTGTGGAGCTGACCCCGCGACCACGGATTCGGATCACCGCGCGCGTGATCGCGTTCGGGGGCGTCGCCCTGGCCCTGCTCGTCCTGGCGGCATGGGTGATCTTCCAGGCGGGTTCGTACAACCCCGACCTGCCTTCGACCTGCGTGAACAAACGGGACCCGGATTCGCTCTTCCCGATCCCGGGCATCGTCATCGCCTCCGTGATCTCCTTCCTGGCGGGCGGCGTCGCGGCCCGGGTTCGAGCGCGCTTCGGAGGCTCCCGATGATCGATGCTCGCGTACAGCGGCGCTGGCGCAACCCCGCAGTCTGGGTACAGGTCGGACTGGTGGTGTTCCTGCTTCTGGGTGCCGTCCTTCTCGGCTACGAGACCATCGCGCTCGGCGACTCGAGCAAGCACGCGCCGATCACCTTCTACATCCGGTGCTCGTACGCCGTCGAGAAACCCGCGACCTTCGTGGGCGCCGTGGTCGTCAGCTTCATCCTCGGCCACTGGCTGTGGTCTCCGCGCCGCGGCGTGAGGCGCTGAGCGATGGTCGTTCCGATCGGCATCTCGATCCTTGCGCTGGTGGTGCTGGGCATGATGTTCTTGATCGCCGCGCTCGACGCGGTGCTCGAGGCGGGGCGCTGGGAGCCGATCGACCAGCGGCTCCAGACCTGGTCCGGTCACTACCCGTACTTCGCCGTCGCGATCGCCGCCCTCCTCGGAGCTCTGCTCGGCCACTTCTTCTGGTAGGCGATGAGACCTGCGCGCGTTTCACGGAATAGGCACGGCCGCGAGCTCCGTTCGAGGTTGTGGTGAAGCGCCTCCACTATTCGTGGGTCGTAGCAGGCGTCACGTTCCTGACGCTGCTGGCCGCCGCCGGCTTTCGATCAACGCCCAGCACGCTGATCGTCCCCCTCCAGCAGGAGTTCGGCTGGTCGCGGGCGACCATCTCCCTCGCCGTCGCCATCAACCTCGTGCTCTTCGGCCTCTTCGCCCCGTTCGCAGGCGGGCTGATGGAACGCTTTGGGGTGCGCCGCGTCGTGCTGGCAGCACTGCTGACCGTGTCCGCGGGTTCGGGCCTCACCGTCTTCATGCGCGAACCCTGGCAGCTGGACCTCCTGTGGGGCGTGGTCGTCGGCGTCGGCACCGGGTCCATGGCCAGCGTCCTTGCCGCCATCGTCGCCAACCGGTGGTTCGTCCGGCGTCGCGGGCTCGTGCTGGGGGCGCTGACCGCAGCGGGCGCCACCGGCCAGCTGATCTTCCTGCCCGCTCTCGCGTGGCTGGCGGTGAACGTGGGTTGGCGAGCGTCCGCGCTGCTGGTCGCCGGCGCCGCCCTGCTGGGGGTTCCGGCGGTCGCGTTTCTCATGCGCGAGCGCCCTGCGGACGTGGGTCTGCGCGCCTATGGCGCCAGCGAGGCCGACGAGCCCGCGCCACCGCTGCGCAACCCGCTGCGGGCAACGCTTGGAGGCCTCGCGCTGGGGGTGCGCAATCGCAACTTCTGGCTGCTCTCGATCAGCTTCTTCATCTGTGGGGCCAGCACCAACGGGCTGATCGGGACCCACCTGATCCCTGCCTCGATGGACCACGGGCTACCCGAGGTGACGGCTGCCAGCCTGCTGGCCACCATCGGCATCTTCGACGTCGCCGGGACGATGATCTCGGGGTGGCTGACGGACCGGATGGATTCGCGCTGGCTGCTCTTCTGGTACTACGGGCTGCGCGGGCTGTCGCTTCTCTTCCTGCCCTACGCCTTCGGGATTCAATACTTCGGACTGATCCTCTTCATCGTGTTCTACGGCCTGGACTGGGTGGCGACGGTGCCCCCGACGGTGGCTCTGGCGGCGGACACGTTCGGCAAGCGCAACCTGGGCGTGGTCTACGGCTGGATCTTCGCGTCCCACCAGCTCGGCGCCGCGGCGGCGGCGTTCGGGGCGGGCGCGGTCCGGACTTACTTCGGCGACTACCAGATCGCGTTCATGACGTCCGGCCTGCTTTGCCTGCTCGCCGCCGGGCTCGTGATCCGGATCGGCGGCGCCAGGCGACAGGAGAAAAAGGCGGCGCCGCTGCCCGCTCCGTCTTACTGAAGCGTTTCGCCATCGCCGGTGTGGTCGGTACCGCGCTGGCGCTGCTCCCGGTCACCGCCTCGGCCCACGCCAGGCTCACCGGCTCGGACCCGGCGCCCGGTGTCGTTCTGGACCATCTCCCGGCGACCGTGAACCTCTTCTTCTCGGAACCCGTCACACCGGCGGGGCGCGGCATCAGCGTGTACAGGCCCGACGGCCACCTCGCGCAGACCGGGCCGGCCCGAGCGCAGGGCAGCCGGCTATCGGTCGCGCTTGCCGGAGGGACGGACGGAACCTACGCCGTCGTCTGGACTGTGATCGCCGGCGACACGCATCCCTCGCGCGGAGAGTTCACATTCAGCGTCGGTCACGCGAGCCAGGTGCGAGCTCCGGGCCAGGGCCAGGGAGACGTGGGCCTGGTTGCGCCGATCGGGCTCTTCCTGCAGGCGCTCGGCCGTTTGATGCATTTCGCGGGCTTCGCTCTAGCCTTCGGCGCCACGACCTACGGCCTGTTCGTGGCCAGGGTCCCAGGGCCCTTGCGACTGGCCGGCGCCGGCGTCGCATTGCTGCTCGCTGCCGAGCCGATCTCTCTGATAGCGCAAACCGCCAGCCTCGACCCCACCCAGACCTTCGACGGCGACGCGTTGACCAGCATGCTGGCGTCGCCCTTCGGCCGCGTTCTGGCACTGCATGTGGCTGCGGCTCTCGTGCTGTGGGCGTTGCTCGGCGCGCTGCGGCAGGCGCCCTGGCTGCGCTGGGCGATCCCGGCGCTTGGCCGGGCGCTGGCAGCGGTGGACGCCACCGCAGCGCATGCGGCGCCAAGCTTGGCGCCGCCACTGGGGCTGGCTCTGAACGCATTGCACGTCTCAGCGATGGGTCTGTGGCTCGGCGGCCTCGCGGCGTTCGCGGTCGCGCCGGCGGATGGGTTCGGGCGCGTCGCGACCTGGTCGGCGGGGCTGCTCGTCGTGAGCGGCGCGGCGCTGGCGCTTCTGCACTTCGCGAATCCGCTCGAGCTTATGACGACGGCCTACGGCCTCAGCCTTCTGGTCAAGCTGCCTCTGGTGGCAGCGGCCCTCGTGCTGGCGTGGCGCGGACGCCGGCGCTGGGAGCTGGCCGCGCTGCTGTCGGTGGTGGCGGCCGCCGCATTCCTGGTGTCCCTGCCCCCGCCGCGCTGAGGCACTGCGGGCGGGTCAGAGCTCGTTCTTTCGAACTGCAGAGCCGGCTGACGGGTGCTCGCTGGCCGACCATATCGCTGCGACCGCCTCAACGGCGCTCGCAGCCTGCACACGACCTGCACGGGCGGAAGCTGCACGCTGCGCGGGATCGAGCACGTTGCGGCCGATCGCCTTGCGCGCCTGCGCGTCCGGAGTGATCACCACCGACCGGACGTCCGGTCCGAGCGTGGCAAGCTGGCTGCTGATGCGACCGCTTCGGCGGAACGCGGCCGTCACCGGGGCCAGGACGACAACTCGGTCGCAGCCGGCGACGAGGTCTGCGTTGGTGACCGAGCGCACGCCGCCGTCGATGTAACGCCGGCCATTGATCGTTATCGGAGGCCACACGATTGGCACCGCGCAGCTGGCGGCAACCGCGTCGGAGAGTGAGACGCCGCTGTGGCGATCGAAGATGCGCGCCTCCCCCGATTCGGCGTCGACCGAGGTGATGAGCAGGCGGCGCTCAGGCCACGAAGGCCGCGCCAGCCGCTGTTCGATCACGGCCTTCCGCTCCGACTCCGGCACCGTCCGCGCTTTCAATGCGGCGCGGCCCAGGCGCGCGCGGCCTCGGCGCTCGTCCCCTGGCCAGAGCCCGGCCATGACGAAGCGCAGCAAGACCCTCATACCGATCCGCGCCGATATCTCGCCGGACGGGTCCGCCAGCTGCGATGAGAAAAGGTCTTCGAGCGAGACGCCGCTGAGCACCAGGGCACCCACGACCGAGCCGGCCGAGGTGCCCACCACGAGGTCGGCGGAGGTCAGATCGACCCCAGCCTCGGCCAGCCCGGCCAGCACCCCGATCTCCCACGCGATGCCGGTGATTCCCCCGCCTCCGAGAACGAG
>JBGPOC010000100.1:0-7698 GCA_041487825.1 Candidatus Dormibacteraceae bacterium
AGCCGCGAGGTGGTGCTGTTCATCGATGAGCTGCACACGCTGGTGGGTGCCGGGGCAGCTGAGGGCGCGATCGACGCCGCCAACATTCTCAAACCGGCCCTCGCGCGCGGCGAGATCCAGTGCATCGGCGCGACCACCCTTAACGAATACCGAAAGTACATCGAGAAGGACGCCGCGCTCGAGCGCCGGTTCCAGCCGGTATTCGTCGATCAGCCGTCATTGGCCGAGACGATCGACATCCTCAACGGCGTCAAGTCGCTGTACGAGAAGCATCACCGCGTCACGATCACGGACTCTGCCGTGCATGCCGCTGCTGTCCTGAGTGACCGCTATGTAAGCGACCGCGCGCTTCCCGACAAGGCCATCGACCTGATCGACGAGGCGTCGGCGCGTGTCCGCATGAAGCTGACGACCACGCCGGACGACCTCAAGGAACTGCAGAAAGAGATCAAGAAGCACCGCACGGATCAAGACGAGTCGGTGAACAAGCAGGATTTCGAGGCGGCGGCAAGCGTGCGCGACAAAGTCAAGAAACTCCAGGACAAGCTCGCAGTGAAGGAAGCCGCGTGGCGCGACAAGCTCGGCGAGACCGTCCCCGATGTCAACGAGGAGCACATCGCACAGATCGTGTCTGCATGGACAGGCGTCCCCGTCTCGCGGCTGGTCGAGGAAGAGACGGCACGGTTGCTCCGAATGGAAGACGAGATCCACAAGCGGATGGTCGGCCAGGACGAGGCGATCACTACCGTGTCGCAAGCCGTGAGGCGAGCGCGCGCGGGCCTCAAGGATCCCCGGCGCCCGATCGGTTCATTCATCTTCCTGGGCCCTACCGGCATCGGCAAGACAGAGCTTGCGCGTGCGCTTGCCGAGTACCTGTTCGATTCGGAGGACGCGCTGATCAAGTTGGACATGTCGGAGTTCATGGAGCGCCACACGACCGCGCGGTTGGTCGGCTCACCTCCGGGCTATGTCGGGTACGACGAAGGCGGCCAGCTCACCGAGGCCGTGCGTCGCAGACCCTATTCGGTGATCCTGTTCGATGAGATCGAAAAGGCCCACCCCGAGGTGTTCAACATGCTGTTGCAGATCCTCGAGGACGGCCGGCTCAGCGACGCGAAGGGCAAGATCGTCAACTTCGCCAACACCGTGATCATCATGACCTCCAACCTCGGGATCCGCGATGTCAACCAGGCGGGGACGTCGCTCGGTTTCCAGCCTGCCGTGGTCGACGAAGCCGACGAGGTGGAGCGCCGCCACAAGAACACGAAGGAGAAGATCGACGAGGAGCTGAAGCGGATGTTCCGCCCCGAGTTCCTGAACCGCGTTGATGCTGTGGTCGTGTTCAAGAGCCTGACGACCGGGCAGATCCGGCAGATCGTCGACCTCCAGCTGAACAAGCTGAGCAAGCACCTGGTCGAGCAGCAGATCACGATCGAGGTCACCGACGCGGCGAAGGACCTTCTTGCCAAGGAGGGCTACGACCGCACTTATGGCGCGCGCCCTCTCCGGCGCGTCATCACGAGCAGGATCGAGGACCAGCTGTCCGAGCACCTGCTGCGTGGAAAGATCGCCAGAGGCGACACGGTTCAGATCGATGTGGAGGGTGAGGACGGCCTCAAGTTCACGCCGGTCAAGCACCGTCACAAGGAGCCTGCCGGCACCGCTGCCGCCAAGCCCTAAGTCCTCTCGGCCGCCCTTAACAACCTGGGTTGTCGCCGTCGCGCGCCGGGGCTAGCCTCCCATGCAGGTGCGTTGGGCTCGGGGGAGGGGAGCCGCACTCGGGAGGCGGGAGGGCCCGCCCCTAGTGTGCCCTTTTGGGGTGAGGAGGCCCGTCCGGACTCAATCGCGGTCGGAAGTCAGCGACGAAGGCGGCGTCGCGCGACAATTGGCCGAACCGTGAGCGCCCCAGCCCCGCTGCGCCTGCGTCCGCTGGAAATCGGAGATCTGCTGGACGAAACGTTTCGAATGTACCGGAGGCACTTCTTGCTGTTCGCCGGCACCTCGGCGATCCTGTCCATCCCGCTCGCGGCGCTGGCCGGATACAGCTTCTTCTCCCTGTTCACGAATCTCGCTCAGCAGGCCGGTACCGATCAGCCCTTTGACCTGAACGCGCTCGGCCCATCGGTGGCAGCATTGGCACTGCTCGGTCTCGTCAACCTGGCGCTGTACCCGTTCTTGTACGGCTCGATCACCTATGCCGCATGCCAATCGGCCCTTGGCCGTCCGGTCACGGTGTGGGGCGCACTGGGCGGAGCGTTTCGCCGCTACCTGCACATTGCGCTGTACCTGTTCCTCATCTTCCTTATGGCGATCGTGTTCTGCTTGATCCCGCTGTGGATCTGGATTTGGGTCGGGTGGGTGGTCGTCATGCCAGTGATGTTCGTTGAGGACGTCGGCTTGTTCGGGGCCATGGGCCGCAGTTGGCGCCTGGTCCACGGGCGCTGGTGGCGCACCTTCCTGATCCTCTTCCTGATGTTCATCCTCATCGAGGTTGTCGCCACGGCGCTGGGGGCCTTCCTGTACCTGGGTCAGACCCTGCTGCAGTTCGTCCTGTCGAGCTACCTGAGCCTCGCCATATCGGAAGCCGCCGGCATCCTCATCAGCTCCCTTGTCAACCCGATCCTCCAGATCGCCATCGTCCTCATCTACTTCGACCTGCGCGTGAGACGAGAAGGCCTCGACCTCTTCCAACTCGCTCAACAGGTGGCCGCCCCACAGCCGGCGTCGTGAGCAGTCTCTGAATACGCGTCACGCCGTCCGAGCGCTGGCTTTTGGATTGCTGGCCATCGGCCTGACCACCCCGGTGCAGGCGACGGCGGACAGTTCCGCTCCCGCGGCTTACCGCCAGGCGGTGCAGGATGCCCTCACGCTGGCTCAGGGGGCGCCTCGGCACGACCCCGAAACCGCACAGCAGGTCGTCGCCGTGCTGGAGGCGGGGGCCGGCTCCACCCAGCCAGAAATCGTCGCCGACCTGGAGCGCAACCCGCCTGACTTCGAGGATGCGATCGCCCGACTGCAGGCCCTGCTCGATGCACTCGACCACCCGGTCGACACGACCGATCCGATCCAGGCTCAGCAGCGGCTGCACGACGTCCTGTCGATGTCCCGCTACGACGCCCTGCACAGGCCGGCCTCGTGGATCGATCGGCTGAGGCAAGGGGTGAACGACCGGCTCAACGACCTGTTCAACATCTTCCGCCGCCAGGCCGGCTCGTCGCCGCTCCCCGACTACTTCTTCTACATCCTGGGAGCCGTGGTCGTGGCGGTGGTAGCGGTGCTCATCTTCAGCTCAACCCGCGGTCGCTTCGCGGAGGGCGCGACTGCAGGTCGACCGGCCGGGCCCCGCGCCCCGGCCGACTACTTTGCGGAGGCGGACCGGCTTGCGGCCGCCGGCGATCGGGTGCGGGCGATTCGCGCCCTGTGTGCCGGTGTCGCCGCGACCCTCGCCGGTGAGCGGACGTGGGAAGGCAGCCCTCTCACGGTGCGGGAGATCTTCCAGCGCGCCCCCGATCCGATGAGCCTGCGCCCGCTGCTCGTCCCCTTCGAGGCCGCGGTCTACGGCGGTCGTGCTGTTGACGAGGCGACCTACGCGAGGGCCGTCCAGGTAGCGGCGCCGTTCAGGCAGACGGAGGAGCTGGCGGCGTGAAAGGAGCTCGTGGTTGGGTGGTTGCCGCGCTGCTGTCGCTGGCCATCGCTGCGGTCGCCTACTTCTTCCAACCACAACAGGACTCGCCCGACCACAGCTCCACCAGCGACGCTGCGAACGGCACCTCCGCCCTGGTCCTGTTCGCGCAGGCGATGGGTCACCCGACGGTGGAGGTCGCGGGCTCGTTCGCGCCACCCTCTCCTGACAGCCTGATGGTCGTGTTCACGCCAACCAGCCCGTACACACAGGCCGAGGCCGATCTGATCGGGGCCTGGGTGCGCTCGGGGGGCGTCCTGATCTACGCATCCGAGCAGGGCGATCCGGAGCTTGATCGCGCGCTGGCTGTGACCCGGTTGAGCGGCATTGTGCAAAGCGCCACCGAGACACCGACCCCGGTCCTCGCCGGCGTCACGCTGGTTGCCGGCGGTCCCTTTGCGGTCCCACTCGGCCCGACGGCCGCGCAGGTTCCGATCCTGCGCGGCAATGGTGGGTACGTGCTCGGGTACCTCGACTCATTCGGAAGCGGCAAGGTCGTGGTGCTTGCCGACCCGCTCGTGCTCTGCAACGGCTACCTCGACAAGAGGGACAACGGACGCCTGCTGGCCGACCTCCTGGGAACCGCCGGCGCAGGCGCCACGGTCGCGGTCGACGAGTACCATCACGGGCTCACCATCAGCGACCTGTCTCCGCAGGCCTGGGTGCTCACTCCATGGGGCGCCGCATTGCTCTGGCTTCTTGTCGCCGGTTTCGCGGGGCTGCTTCTTCGCGGCCGCGGCTTTGGTCCACGGATCCCAAGGCCCGCCGAAACTGCGCGCGCTGAGGTGGAGTGGGCGGTGGCCGTCGGCGAGCTGCTGCGCAGGTCAGGCGCTCGCACTTTGACCCTCGGACTGCTCGCCACCGCCAGCGAGCGGGCGGTGGCGGCCCGCACCGGCCTGCCCTTGCAGCCACGCGAGCGCTTCTGGAATGCGTTGTGGATCCGCGCGCCCGAGCTGGCAGGCGAGCTTGCCGAGGCCGAGCACACGCTGTATGGATCGACGGGTGGCGACGCCCACCTTCTGAATGCCGCGCAACGGCTGCACGACTTCGCCTATCCCGCTTCGCCGGAGCGCCTGCCCACCACATCCAGGTCCAAGGAGGCCAGATGACCGAATCCCCCGCCACCACCGCCCCTGTCTTCTACGCCCGCCTTCGTGATCAGCTGATCAAGGCGGTGGTCGGACAGGAAGAGGCAATCCGCCTGTGCGCTATCGCGCTGGTCGCGGAGGGCCATGTCCTGCTCGAGGGCGTCCCGGGCACCGGCAAGACCCTTCTCGCCAAGTCGATGGCTCGCGCGCTCTCCCTGCAATACAGTCGCGTGCAGTTCACGCCCGACCTGATGCCCGCCGACATCGTCGGCACATCCGTTTACGACCTCGCTAACAGGACGTTCGCGCTGCGCCGTGGACCGATCTTCACCAACGTCCTGCTGGCAGACGAGATCAACCGCTCGCCCGCGAAAGTGCAGTCGGCGCTGCTGGAGGCGATGGAGGAGCGCGGCGTCACGCTCGAAGGGCAGCAGCTGGCTCTGCCCGCTCCGTTCCTCGTCCTCGCGACCCAGAACCCCGTCGAGTACGAGGGCACGTATCCATTGCCGGAGGCGCAGCAGGATCGCTTCTTGTTCAAGGTTCGGCTGGACTATCCGACCTCTGCGGACGAGATGGAGGTCCTGCGGCGCTGGGAGTCCGGCATCGAGCTGCGCGACCCGGTGAAGGCAGGTGTGGAGCCGGTCCTCAGCGGTGACGACATCGACGCCTGCCGCGAACAGGTGGCCCGTGTGGTCATCGACGAGAAGATCCGCCGCTACGTCGTGGACCTGGCGTCCGCCACGCGTACGGCGCCGGAAATAGCGCTGGGCGCCAGCACCCGTGCTGAGGTGCTGCTCATGCTCGCGTCGCGCGCCCTCGCCGCGTTCGACGGCTCCGAGTTCGTCACCCCGGACCACGTCAAAACCCTTCTCGCGCCGGCGTTCCGGCACCGATTGATCCTCCGTCCGGAGGCCGAGGTCGGCGGGCAGACGCCTGACAGCGTCCTCGAAGCGGTGGCGGCAAGGGTCGTCCCACCTCGCTAAGGGCATGATTCGCGGTCTTGCACCCCAGGCGCGCTTGCTATGGGCCATCGCGATCGGCGCAGCTCTAATCGCGCTGTCGGTCGCCTCGCCGGTGCTGGGCCTGGTCGCCGTCGTCTACCACGTCGGTCTCGTCCTCATCCTCTCCCGCGACCTCGCCCTGCTGCCGGCCCGGACCGGCTACCGGGTCCAGCGCGTCGTGCCGGATCCCTTCTCGCTGGGTGAGCTCGAGGAGGTGCGTTTGGTGGTGGAGAACCCGGCCGCGGCCGGCCTGCAGGCATCGGTCGCCGACCATGCCCCTGCGGAGTTGAAGCCTCACCCCAGGGAGCTCGCAGGGCGATTCGATCCCAACGGTCGCCTCGAGTTCGTGTATGCCACGTCGTCTCCACGACGCGGCGCATTTCGATTCGGCCCTATCGACCTCCAGGTCTGGCGCAAGGATGGATGGTGGCGTCGCCAGGTTCGGCTACCGCTCGCAAACGAGGTGGCCGTCTTTCCCAACGTGGTCGCCATCAAGCGGGTTCAGCTGACGTTGCGTAGAGGCCTTCGCGCCATGGCCGGCATGCGGCGCGCTCGCCCGCCGGGGGCGTCGACCGCCTTCGCAGGATTGAGGGATTACGTCCGCGGCGACGACATCAGGCGTGTGAGCTGGACAGCGACGGCTCGGCGTGACCACCCGGTCGTCGTCGAGGTCGAGGCCGAGCGCGGCCAGCAGGTGATGATCGTGCTGGATTGCGGCCGCTTGATGACGGCGCCGGCGGGCGAGCTGGACAAGCTCGACCACTCGGTCAATGCGGCGCTGATGCTCGCCTGGGTGGCCCAGGCCTACGGCGATCGAGTCGGCCTGATGACATTCGACGATCATGTGACCGGCTTCATCAAGCCGGAGCGAGGCAGCTCGCAGCTGCGCCGGCTCACCGAAGCTCTCTATTCGATCAAGTCCCAGTACGTCGAGCCGGACTTCGGACACGCCTTCACGCACCTCGCGCTGCGACTCGGACGGCGATCGATGGTGGTGGTCTTGACCGACGTCCAGGATCCCGAAGCCTCAAAGGAGCTCGTCGCCCACTGCCTGCGGCTTGCTGCTCGCCACCTGGTCCTGGTGGTGGCGATGTCCGACCCGGCTGTCATGAGAGCCCGCAGCCGACCCATCACCAGCTCGGCGCACGCGTACGAGTGGGCGGCGGCCGAGGAGTTCGTGGCCACCCGCCGCGAAAGTTTCGAGCTTCTCAAGCGAGGCGGGGTGCTCGGTCTCGACGTTGTGGCCGGCAGTCTCAGCCCCGCCCTGGTCGAGCGTTACCTGGAGCTCAAGGAGAGGGCGCTACTCTGACGTCCGCGCTGGGCTGCCGGCCGCGCCCCGCGATCAGCAGGTACGAGTAGAGCAGCAGTCCGGTCGTCAGCCCGATCGTGGCCTTGACCGCAAACGGGGCGCTCGACGGCGAGATGTTGCCCTCGATCGTGCCCGCGATGACGAGCAGCGGCGCCAGGCCGATGAGCAGGACGAACGCGCGTCGGGTGGCCATCACGAGGGCGTCGGAGCGCTTTCGATTGCCAGGAGATATCAGCGCCCAACCCATCATCAAGCCGCCGGCGCCCTGGGCGACGACGATGGAAAGCTCGAGCACCCCGTGGGCGATCACGAAATCGAACAACCCACCGCTGATGCCGTACGCCTGCGTGAGGCCGAACAGGCCGCCGAGGCTGATCCCGTTGGAGACCATGACCCAGATGACCGGCAGACCGAAGACGACACCAAAACCAAACGCGAGCATCGACACCCAGATGTTGTTGGTCATGATCAGGCCCGCCGTTTGCACGCGAGTCTCGGGCGGGATGTCCGTCCAGAGCTTGTGGTGCCGGACGCCGTCGATGATGGCCTGGGGTGCAATTCCGGATGCAGCGTCCGGGTTGGCGAGCACCACGAAGTAGCTGACGATCGCGGGCACGA
>JBGPOC010000101.1:0-7675 GCA_041487825.1 Candidatus Dormibacteraceae bacterium
CACCGTCCGGCCCAAGCTCCCATGCCAGCACGTCGTCGGCCAGCGAGATCTCGAGGATCTCCGACAGCCGCCGGCGCAACCGGGGATCGGTCACGGGAACGACTGCTTCGACACGCCGGTCGAGGTTGCGCGGCATGAGGTCGGACGACCCGAGGAAATACTCGGGCTGGCCGCCGTTGCCGAAACAGAAGATGCGCGAATGCTCGAGGAAATGGCCGACGATGGACCGGACCCTGACGCGCTCTGAAAGGCCGGGCACGCCGGGGCGAAGCGAGCACATGCTGCGTACGAGGAGGTCGATCTGCGCGCCTGCCTGCGATGCGGCGTAGAGAGCGTCGATGATCTCCGGGTCGATAAGGTTGTTGACCTTGATGATGATTCGGCCGCCAACCACCCCTTCGCGCTCGATCAGCTGCTTGATTCCGGACCTCAAGCTCGTCGGCGCCACCAGCAGCTTGCGATAGCGGTGCTGCCGGCTGTATCCGGTGAGGAGGTTGAACAGCTCGGTGACATCGGCCCCGAGGTCGGCATCGGCTGACAGCAGGCTCACGTCCTCGTAAAGGTGGGCGGTGCTCGGGTTGTAATTGCCGGTGCCGACGTGGAGGTAGTGCTGGATGTGCTTCCCCTCGCGCCTGACCACGAGCGTCACCTTCGCGTGAGTCTTGAGACCGACCAACCCGTACACGACGTGGACGTTGGCCTCTTCGAGCGCGCGGGCCCAGGTGATGTTGGCCTGCTCGTCACCGCGTGCCTTCAGCTCGACCAGCGCGACGACCTGCTTCCCCGCCTCCGCCGCGCGGATCAAGGCCCGAACGATCGGGCTCCCCGGGCCCGAGGTCCGATAGAGGGTCTGCTTGATAGCGAGCACGTTCGGGTCGCTCGACGCGTGGTCGATGAACGCTTCGACGGAAGTCGCGAAGGAATCGTATGGATGGTGCGCAAGCAGGTCGCCGGACCGAAGCACTGCGAACAGGTCCGGTACCTCGACGCCGACTCCGCGCAGCCGCGGCTGGGTCGTCGGCGTCCAAGGCTCTTCCTTCAGGTCCGGCCGGTCGAGCTGAGAAAGAACGACGAGGCTTCCCAGGTCGAGCAGTCCCTTCGCCGAGTAGACGTCGCTTGGTTGCAGCTCGAGCTCGCGGGTGAGCAGCTCCAGCACCTCAGGGGACATGCCCGGGTCGACCTCGAGGCGCACGACGCGGGCGTGGCGGCGCCGCCGGCGAAGCTCCGTCTGGATGGCCGCGAGCAAGTCCTCGGCGTCGCTGTCGATGTCGTCGAGATCGCCGTCTCGCGTGACGCGGAATGGGTGATGAGCGACCACTTCCATGCCCGGGAAGAGGGCCTGCAGGTGCAGGGCGATCACGTCCTCGAGCGGTACGTAACGCTGGCCTTCGACGAGGGCGATGAATCGCGGCAGCACCGGCGGCACCTTGACCCGCGCGAAGCGCTGCTGGTGACGCTGTGGATCGCGGACCATCACCGCGAGGTTCAGCGAGAGGTGAGAGATGTAAGGAAAAGGATGGCCGGGGTCGACAGCCAGGGGCGTCAGCACCGGGAAGATCTGCTGCCGGAACACGGTGTGGAGCTGGCTGAGCTCCTTCTTGGTCACCTCATCTGCGCGCACGATCACGATGCCGGCCCCGGCCAGCTCTGGAACGATCTCCTCGTTGAACAGCGTGACCTGGCGATCGACGAGGCCCTCGACCCGGCTGCGAATCAAGCGCAGCTGGTCGAGGGGCGACATCCCGTCCGGCGACGCGGCCGCCACGGCGGCCAGCACCTGCTCCTTCAGCCCCGCCACGCGGACCTGGAAGAAGTCGTCCAGGTTCTGGCTGAAGATGGCGAGGAAACGAACCCTCTCGAGGAGCGGCAAATTGGGGTCCTCGGCCATGGCCAGGACGCGCTCGTCGAAGTCGAGCCGGGACAGCTCTCGGTTCAGGTACCGGGGCGC
This sequence comes from Candidatus Dormibacteraceae bacterium, assembly GCA_041487825.1. Lineage (GTDB taxonomy): Bacteria > Chloroflexota > Dormibacteria > Dormibacterales > Dormibacteraceae > Palsa-872. The sequence goes on from JBGPOC010000101.1 coordinate 1,949, forward strand.
TTCCGGAACCGGATTGGGGCCTGTTTGATCCGAGTCCATCTGGACCCCCACCACCATGTCAGCAAGATTAGCGGTTGCCGACTAGGGGCAGGTTATGGGTCAGTTAAGACTGGGCAGGCCGGCGCCTCCCGGCGGCCTGTGACGGGGACGGGCGAGCCGGATGCTACCGATAACATCGCCTCGCCGAGATCAGAATGCGCCGAGCTTGCCAACCGCGAGCGGATCGCCTGGCTACAAGAGATCGCCAGGCGAGGACTCAGAGGTCAGGCACTTTGTCGAGCCAGGCCCCCGAGTTCGCCGGCAGCTTCAGCCGGCCGTTGCGGTACCCGGCCAGGGGGTTGGTGGTGATGAGCAAGCGGCCGCGCACCGGCACCTCGATCGGCCGGGCCCGGAAGTTGACCGCCACCGTCAGCCGGCCGCGGTCGTAGACCAGGGCTCCCGCGGGCGCGGGGCGCCACCTGAGCCGGTTTGGAAGCATGCGCAACAGCGGCCGCCTGAGCTCAAGAACCCTCTGATAAAAGACAAGCATCGAGCTGGACCTGCCGGCCTGGGCGTCGGCGGCGAAACGGTCCCAGCCCACGGGCATCGGCAGCCAGGGGGTCGCCGTCGAGAAGCCAGCGTTTGGCTCGCCTTTGCGCCAGGGCAGCGGCACGCGGCACCCGTCGCGGCCGGCCGATTTGCCGCCGCTGAGGGTGTAGGACGGGTCCTGGCGGAGCTCCGGTGGGACGTTCACCTCCTCCAGGCCCAGCTCTTCACCCTGGAACAGGAATACCTGGCCGGGCAGTCCCAGGAGGAGAAGCAGCGCTGCGCGAGCTCGGGCGCGACCCCTGGAGCCTCCGCCAAGGCGCGTCACGTGGCGGACCAGGTCGTGGTTGGACTGAGTCCAGCTCGGGGCGGCGACAGGTCCAGGTGCAGCGCGCCTGTCAACCTCGATCGACCGCCTCCACGCGGAGGCGCTCCATCGTGCCCTGACCAGGGCGAACGCCATGTTCAACTGGTCTGGGCGGATGTAGCGCGGCTGTCGTCGGGGCTCGAAGATCTCGCCGACAAGGACGCGGTCGGGCTGATAGCCGTCCAGGATCCGGCGCCACGCCCGATAGACCTCGTGCACCTCAGGCTGGTCGATGATCTTGAAGTCGGGGTCGGGTTTGGAATCGCCGGTAAGCGGGTCCGTGGCCGTGGGTCGATCGGCAAGGTCCTTGCGTTTGTAGAGCCCCGAGGCGACGTCGATTCGAAAGCCGTCCACGCCGCGGTCCAGCCAGAACTTGACGATCGCTTCGAACTCGACCGGCACCTCCGGGTTCCACCAGTTGAGGTCCGGCTGTTGCGGCGCAAACAGGCGGAGGTACCACTGACCGCTCCGCTCGTCCTTCGCCCAGGCTGACCCGCCAAAGGCCGACTCCCAGTTGTTCGGCGGTGAGCCGTCCGCCTTCGGGTCGTCGAAGTAATAGCGATCTCGGTACGGATCGTCGGTCGCCGAGAGCGCGGCCTGGAACCACGGGTGCTGGTCGGACGTGTGGTTGGGGACGAGGTCGGCCAGCACCCTCAGACCCAGCTCATGGGCTCTCGCGACCAGGCGGTCGAAGTCGTCGAGGGAACCGTACTCGGGGTTGACGTCGCAGTAGTCGGCCACGTCGTAGCCATGGTCCCTTTGTGGCGACGGATAGAACGGCGTGATCCAGATCGCGTCGACCCCGAGGCGCTTTAAGTATTCGAGCCTGGAGGTGATCCCGGGCAGATCACCGATGCCGTCGTCGTTCGAGTCGGCGAAGCTTCGAACGTAGACCTCGTAGAAGACCGCGCCCTGCCACCACGGGCGCTTCCAACCTTCAACACCTGTGGCAGCGTCCTGGTGCATACGCAGCCGAAACTATGCAGTACGTAGCCCGGGCCGGGCGCAGACGCCCAGCCCGGGACGAGCGAGGCCTATCAGCCGAGGGCGGCCACGACGTTTGAGAAGACGTTGGCGATCTGGTTCCCCATGGTGAGAAGAATCACGATGACCACGATCGAAACGAGAACCAGGATCAGCGCGTACTCGACCATTCCCTGGCCGCGCTGACGGCCTTTTCTGAATCCGAACTCCCGGCGACTCACTGCACTTACCTCCTTTGGCCCGGCGGGCCCATGTCTACACCATGTTCAACGTTCGAAAGGCAATTCGCCGAGGATTAGCGAAGATAGTTCTTGTAATCGATTCAATAAGTATCGCTAATATGTGGCCGTGGCCAAGCCTCAATTCACCCTGGAGCAGATTCGTTCCTTTGTTGCTGTGGCTGAAACCGAGCATGTCTCGAGGGCGGCGGCCACCCTGTTCCTCACCCAGGGCGCAGTCACCCAGCAGGTGCGGCACTTCGAGCAAGCGCTCGGGCTCCAGCTGTTGGAGCGGGCCGGTCGCGGGGTGCGCCTGACCGACGCCGGCAAGGCGCTGGCCGTCGCCTGCAGAGCGGCATTGCGATCCCTAGAGATCGTCGAGGACACCGCCCGTTCGATGAAGGCGCTGGAGGGAGGTTCGCTGAACCTTGGGGCAAGCCCAACGCCGGCAAGTTACTACCTACCGTCTCGCCTGGCGGCGTTCTCCTCGCGATACCCGGCCGTGAAGCTGAGCGTCACCGTCGAACCATCGGATGCGCTCAGCGCGCAGGTGCTCGCCGGAGCCATCGACTGCGCGCTAATCGAGGGGGATCCGGTCGCCGGCCTGACATCGGTCGTTCTTGCCGACGACGAGCTCATCCTCGTCGCCCATTGCGATCACCCCCTTTCGCAGCTGAGCCGGATAACGACAGCGCAGCTGGCCAAATATCGATACCTCGGCCGGGGCCCTGGATGGGCAGCCGAGCGAACCGTTCGCAAGCTCGTGGGTCGCGCCTATGAACTGTCGGAGGTCATGAACCTGGGCCATCCGGACTACGTTCGGGCAGCCGCGGTCGCCGGTCTCGGGTACGCAGTCCTCCCCCTCTTGGCCGTGCAAGCGGACTTGGCCTCAGGCGCGCTCAAGCGGCTGCCGGCGCCATCCAGCGTGCGCGCGATCAGCGCCATCCGGCGCCCCTCAGAGGGCGGACCGACGCTGGAGGAGTTCTGGCGTTACCTGGCCGGTGGGGCGCTACCGGCTGCCGCCGCGGCGCAGAAATAAGGGCTCAGCCGGCGTTGCGCTTGAGCCAGTCGTTGAGCGGCTCTGCGTCGCTCCAGACCTTGACGATGTGCTTGCGCGCAGCGCTGCTGCCCAACCATGGCAGGAGGCCGAAGCTCTTGTAGATGTACAGGATCTTGTGCCGCAGGAGGCGCGCTCTCGGGTGATCCTGCGGCCAGCCCGGGGGGACTCGCTTGAGCGCCTCCCCGCCGATTCCATAGCCAGCCTTTTCCAGCTTGGCCACGATCACCGCCAGCGGAGCGCCGGTGGAGTCTGCCGCCACCCTCTTCCGATACTTGGTCAGCTGTTCTTTGGTCAGCTCATAACGACCCGCTGCCACCGTGAGGCCGCGCGCGTCGAGGCTGAGGTAGCCGCCATGCCCATCCATCCCCGCGTAGCCGGCGATGTTGGTCTTGTACGGGGACTTGTCGTTTGAGAAGCGGACGTCGCGATTGGGTCGGAAGATCTTGCCCGGCCCGAACTCCTCCTCAAGCGATTCCATCAGGGCGACCATGGGGCCCTTGACCGCCTCTTCGAAGACGTGCCGGTTGGCTTCGAAGTAGCGCTTCGAGTTGTCCAGCTCGAGCCCGATGAAGAAGCGCTGGAATTCCTCGGGCCAACCGCGAAAGGCCGCTGCCATGGTGTGGGGAAAGGGTATCGCGCCCGCGGACACGCGAGAATATCCGGGTGGAAGCCAAAGCGATCCAGACGCATGGCCTGCGTCGAGTCTTCAAATCGCGCAACCGCGCAGTCGAGGCGGTTGCCGGCGTTGACATGACGGTCGACCGGGGGGAGATCTTCGGCTTCCTCGGTCCGAACGGTGCGGGAAAGACCACCACCCTGCGCATGCTCTCCACACTGCTCCCACCCAGCGGCGGCACCGCGACTGTGGCGGGGTTCAACCTGCTCACCCAGCAGGACAAGGTCCGCGAGCAGATCGGCTACGTGGGCCAGGCCGGCGGCGCCGACCGGGAGATCATGGGCCGCACGGAGCTGGTGTTCCAGGGCCGTCTCTACGGAATGTCCCAGACCGCGGCGAGAACGCGCGCCGCCGAGCTGATCGAGATGCTGGAGCTCGATGCATGCGCAGACCGCAAGGTATCGACCTACTCCGGCGGGCAGAAGCGGCGCCTCGACATAGGGCTGGGTCTCGTCCACGACCCTCAGCTCCTCTTTCTTGACGAGCCGACCACGGGCCTGGATCCCCAGAGCAGAGCGCGCGTCTGGGACGAGGTCCGGCGGATGCACGATCGCGGGACGACTGTGTTTCTCACCACGCACTACCTCGACGAGGCGGACGCCCTTTGCGACCGCATCGCCATCATCGACCACGGGAAGATCGTTGCCGAGGGCACGCCCGAGGAGCTCAAGAGGGAGGTCGCCGGCGACCTGGTCACGATCGGCGTCATCGGAGACCACGCCAGTGCGATCGACCTGCTGAAAGGACAGCCGTTCGTGCGCGAGGCTACGACCGAGGACGGCGTGGTCCGCCTCTATGTGGACCATGGCGAGTCAGCGATGCCGACGATCCTGAGACTGCTCGACTCGGCGGGGATACAGCTGATGACGATCGGCCTTCAGCGTCCGAGCCTTGACGATGTCTTTCTCCGCAAGACGGGCCGATCACTCCGCGAGACCGCGGCGTGATCCCGGCACGGCCATGATGAAACTCCTGCGCGACACCGGGCTCGTATTCGGCCGCTACTGGGGCCTGTTCATACACAACCCGGTGTGGGTCTTCATCGGCGTGGTGCAGCCCCTGCTCTACCTGATCCTCTTCGCTCCGCTGCTCAAGTCGATTGCCAGCGTGCCCGGCTTCCCAAGGGGTGGCGCGTACAACGTCTTCGTGCCCGGGCTGCTGGTTCAGCTCGGGATGTTCGGAGCCGCCGGTGTCGGCTTTAGCCTCATCGCGGAGCTGCGGATGGGGGTCATCGAGCGGCTGAGGGTCACGCCGGTCAGCCGTGTCGCGCTCCTGCTCGGCCGCGCCCTCCGCGATATCGTCTCGATCCTCATCCAGTCCCTGATATTGATTGTCCTCGCGCTACCGTTCGGTCTCAGCATCCACCCGATCGGCGTGGTCGTCGTGCTGGCGCTGATCGCGCTCATCGGCCTGCTCACAGCCTCGATCGCGTACACGGTCGCCCTGTGGGTCCGCAGCGAGGACAGCTACGCCCCGCTGATCTTCACGTCGAGCCTGCCGATCCTTCTTCTGTCCGGAGTGCTGCTCCCACTCGGTCTGGCGCCGCAATGGCTGCGCAACATCGCGGCGGCGAACCCGCTGTCGTACGCGGTCGATGCGGCACGCGCCGTGTTCAACGATCACCTCGGGGACCCGAGCGTCGTCAAGGGTGTGGCGATCATGGCCGTCCTGTCTCTGATCGCCATCTTCCTGGGCGCGCGCGCCTTCGGCCGAGCGGTCGCCTAGACGTATGAGGGAAACCCGGATGGTTCCCTGGCGGCGGGTCTTCGACCCGCCTTATGAGAGGGAACCCGGATGGTTCCCTCTGAGTGTCACTCTTTCGGATTGTCCGGAGGGTTGGCTCTCGTTCCCTCTGCCTAAGTGGCCTTGATGAGTCTTGCCGCCATCCGGACAAGAA
>JBGPOC010000102.1:0-7594 GCA_041487825.1 Candidatus Dormibacteraceae bacterium
ATGCAGGGCTGAACGATCACATATGCCACGTCCGGCAAGGTTACCATGCACCCCATATGGCAGAGAGTGAGCCCAAACCGAGGCTGATCGAGCTCGTCGATCCCGGGGCCGGCCAGGGATGGAAGGCCGTGCTCAAGAACGGGAAATCCGTGGTTGTGCACGAGATCCCGGTTCCTGCAGCCGAGGCTGCGGCGGCGGTGCCCCGTATTCAGAGGCTCTTCGAGCACCGGCATCCCGCCCTCTCCCCCGTCCTGGCCTGGGGCACCGATCCCAACGGCCTGTGGGTCGCCGTCGAGCCGAACGAGGGCGTGCCGCTCGGCACGATCCTGTCGCGTGGGCCCCTGACGCCGCCCGCGGCTGCTGCCCTCGGAGCCGCCCTCCTCTCGGGCGTGGCCGCACTGCACGAGACCGGCATCGCGATGGGCGGCTTCGGCGCCGCCTCGGTGCGGATCACCGGGAACGGCGAGGTCCGCCTGGCGGGCCACCCAGGTGGCGCCGTGCGCGGCGCTCCGTCCCAGAGCGACCTGCGGGCCGACGTCCGCTCCAGCGGTATGGCGATCTGCGCTGCGTTCGGAGTCGATCCGGCCGGCGCGCCCGCTCCCCCGAACATCCCGCCTGGCCTGGTCGTGACGATGCGCTCGATGGCCAGCGGGGCGATGGGCCCGGCCGCCGACCGCGCGCAGGGGGCGCTGCGTGAGATGGCGTCGGCACTGCTGGCCCCCGACCGCATGACTGCGGCCCAGGCGGAACTGGCCCTGCGGGCAGGTGGCCGGGAGATGCCTTCGATCACCCCGTTCCTCCCCAAGACCGAGGCGCCGGCTCCAGCCCCTGCGCCACCACCCGCTCCGGCCCCCTACGTCCCGCCGGTGCCGCGCGAGGACACCCCTCGGCCCGCCCCAGTGTCATACGACGCTCCTCCTCGTCCCCCTGACCGCCAGACACAGGCACCGCCATCGCCTTCGGCGTACGCCCCATACACGCCGCCCGCACCCTCAAGTCCCCCCACGCCCTCTCCGTTCGTCACGAGCACGCCGCCCGCGCCCCCAGGTCCTCCGTCGCCCTCTCCGTTCGTCACGAGCCCCCCGCCCGCGGCTACAGCGCCACCGGCGCCTGCGTCCACGCCTCCGGCGGCTGCTCCGCCCGAGCCCACGCCATGGGCGACCAATCCGCCGGCCCCCGCGGCCCCCTCACCGTTCGCCACCAGCTCGCCTCCGGTGCCGATCTGGGACACCGCGCCCGCCCCGGCCCCCGCTTCTCAGGAGGCCATGCCCGCTCCGGCTCCTTACGAGCCGTCCGCGGCCGCCCCGCAGTTCGAGGCCACCTCCCCTCTCGCGCCCACGCAGGCCCCGGCCAACCAGACCTGGACCCCGATCGCGTCCCCTGCCTGGACGCCCGGCGACACGCCGGGCGGACCCGCCGTGATGACAGGCGATGAGGCGGCCGCTCCCACTGTCCCTCCGTCAGTTCCCGCGAGGAAGTCGTCGGTGGCGCGGCCGGACCACGAACGGGAGCCGCGTGTGCCGCGAGAGCGGCCGGCCTGGCTGGTGCCGGCGGCCATCGCCCTCGTGGTCCTGATCGTGCTGGGCGTCGCCGGCGGCATCTACCTGAAGACGAGGCCCACCTCATCGGGAGGCGTCGCGATCGCCACACCGAGCCCGAAGACCTCACCGAAAGCGTCACCCTCACCCACAAGCACAGGAGGGCCGCAGGCGGTGCCGACCTACGCCCCGAGGGCGGCGACGCCGATCACGAATGTCGCGTTCTGCATTCAATCCACGCACCCCTGCGTGGGATTGACCGCGCCCGATTACACCAACTGCCGTCTGAACGCCTCATGCAAGGTCATGGTGGAGATCAAGTTCTCGGCTCCGCAGAGCACGAAGGTCGCCTACGTCCTCAAGTTCTTCGATCGTTGCACCGGCACGACGACACAGCTTCCCGGCAATGGCTTCACGCCCAGCGGCTTCACACGCGTTGACCTCCAGACCACGGGGGTCAACCTACCCGCGGGGGCGAAGTCGGCCGCCGTGGTGGCGGTGACGACGAGCCCGGTCCCCGCTCAATCAACACCGCTGCTGCTTGGCAGCAGCGACACCTGCTAGACAAGCTCATCAGCGTCCGCAACAACCTGACACGTCAGGAAGCGCATCTGCGCGCAGACCTGATCTCAGACGTGCGCTACGACGTGCGCCTGGATCTCACGACCGGCGACGAAACCTTTGGATCAGAGACCGTCGTGACCTTTCGATGCCACCAGCCGGGCGCGCACACCTTCATCGAGTTCATCGGGCCGGCCCTGTCGAAAGCCGTGCTCAACGGCAAAGCGCTACCGCCGGGAGCATTCGACGGCGGGCGCCTGCAGCTCCCGAACGTGGCTCGTGACAACACGCTGACCGTCTCGGCGACTGCGAACTACATGCAAGACGGGACCGGGCTGCACAGGTTTCAGGATCCGGTCGACGGCCGGGTCTACCTGCACAGCCAGTTCGCGTCGTACGACGCACACCGCGTGTTCGCCTGCTTCGACCAACCCGACCTGAAGGCGACCTACACGTTCGAGATCAAGGCGCCGGATGATTGGGTCGTCGTCTCCAACACTCCAGGCAAGCGGGGCGACGGCTCGGTGTGGACCTTCCCTACGACCAAGGTCATGTCCACGTACCTGGCGGCGATAGTGGCCGGCCACTATCACTCGGTCCACCAGGTCCACCGCGGCATTCCGCTCGGCATCTACTGCCGGCAGTCGCTCATGCAGTACCTCGATCCGGACGAGCTCTTCGAGCTGACCCGCGAGGGTCTCGATTACTTCGAAGAGCGGTTCGGGTATCCGTACATGTTCGGGAAGTACGACCAGCTGTTCGTGCCGGAGTTCTCGGCTGGGGCGATGGAAAACGCTGGCTGCGTGACTTTCACCGAGAACTACGTGTTCCGGTCCCGAGTCACCGAGGGAAGCCGGATGCGCCGCAGCGAGACGCTCCTGCACGAGATGTCGCACATGTGGTTCGGGGACCTCGTGACGATGCGCTGGTGGGACGGGCTCTGGCTCAACGAGACGTTCGCCACCTACATGGGCAACATCGGCAACGTCGAGGCGACCCGCTTCAAGGGCTCATGGACCACGTTCGCGATGAGCTACAAGGCCGAAGCGAAAGCGCAGGACCAGCTCCCGACCACGCATCCGATAGTCGCCGACATACCCGACGTCGAAGCCGTGCTCCTCAACTTCGACGCCATCACCTACGAGAAGGGCGGGGCGGTCCTGAAGCAGCTGGTCGCGTGGGTGGGCGAGGATGCCTTCATCCAGGGGGTCGAGGCGTACTTCAAGCGCCACGAATATGGAAACACCGAGCTCACGGACTTCCTGGGAGCGCTGGAGGAGGCGTCAGGGCGCGACCTGAAGTCGTGGTCGCGCGTGTGGCTCGAACAACCTGGAGTCAACACCATCAGCGCACGACTCGAGATCGAGGGGACCCGCATCAAGGCCGCGACCCTCGTCCAGGAAGCCCCGGCCGAGCATCCGACCCTGCGGCCGCATCGCCTGCGGGTAGGGTTGTTCGACGTCGAGGGAAAGTCGCTGGTGCGGCGCCGCGCCGTGGAGCTCGACATGCAGGGCGTTTCGACCCCCGTTCCGCAGCTTGCCGGCGAGGACGTCCCCGACCTCCTGCTGGTCAACGACGCCGACCTCACCTACACGAAGGTGACGCTGGACGAGCGGTCGCTGGCCACCGTCAGGACCCACCTGAGGGGGCTCGATGACGCGCTGGCGCGCGCAATTCTCTGGGAGGCGCTGTGGGACATGGTGCGCGACGCGCAGCTGCGCGTGGCGGATTACATCGAGATCTCGCTCGCCAACATCGATATCGAGACCGACGCAGCGGTCGCAGGCGCTCTCATCGGTCGGATGACCGCCGCGGTCGATTCGTACGCCGATCCGCGGAATCGCGCGAAGCTGCGCGAGGCCGTGGCGCAAGGAGCAAGGGAGCGCCTTTCGAGACTCGCGCCGGGCGGCGATCTGCAGCTGCTGTGGACGAACGTGTTCATGAGGTGCGCTCGACAGGCTGGCGACGTCGCCTGGGTGGGAGGCCTGCTGGACGGCACCACCAGGCTGGACGGCCTGAACGTGGATTTCGCCGTGCGGTGGAGCGCGGTCAACGCCCTCGCGAGTATTGGCGAGGCCCGCGAGGAGCTGATTGCCGCCGAGCTCGAGCGCGACCCGACCGACCAGGGCCGCCGGTCGGCCGCTTCCGCGCGAGCCGCGCGACCGGTGGCGGAGGCGAAGGACGAAGCATGGGCCGGCGTCACGGGCGACGACCTGTCGCTGGCGACGAAACGCGCGATCGCGGCCGGTTTCCACCGAGCCGATCAGGAGGAGCTGCTGACCGGCTACGCCAAGGCTTACTTCGACAGCGTGCTGCCGATCTGGGAGACGAAGGTGATCGAAGAGGCACTCGCATTCATCAAGTGGATGTACCCGGACACGGTCGTCACGCAGGAGGTCGTCGACCTCACCGACGACCTGCTCGCCAGGGAGCTGCCCGGCCCGGTGCGACGCTCGCTCCTCGAGTCCCAGGACGACCTCAAACGGGCCCTGCGAGCCAGGTCGTTCAACGGCTAAACCCGGGTGGGGTCGCGCTGACCGCGCGCTCTCACGCCAACCCGTGGGCCCCCTCCGGCGCTTCGCGCATTAGATCAAGGCCCCTCCTCTAAGCGCGGGAGGGGGCCCGGGGGTTGGGAGTTTCGCGGCGCTTGGATTAACTCTCTGGGTCCCCTCCGGCGCTTCGCGCCACCTCCCCGCAGAGCGGGGAGGAGCCTGTAAGCAACGGATGGACTAACTCCCTGGGCCCCCTCCGGCGCTACGCGCCACCTCCCCGCTGAGCGGGGAGGACAGTCGACCCCGCGACTAGTTACCGCAGTCCATAGCGAAGGAACATGTACTCGCCGTGGCGCCGCGCGCTCAGCAGCTTGCTCCAGGCGCCCTTCGCGGGCAGCAGCTCAACGCCCTCGACCATGCCCAACCTCTTATCATCGCCACGGCCCGCCAGCACCGGTGACACCGTGAGGAACGCCTCATCCAGGAGGTCCGCCTCCAGCATCTGACCCAGGACGTGCGGGCCACCCTCGCACAGCAGGACCTCGAGACCTCGCTCCCTCAGCTCGCCGATCGCCCGGCCCAGGTCGAGCCGCTTGCCCTTCCCCATCACCACCAGCTCGCAGGCCTTCGGCAACCGCGCGCCAATCTTCTTCGCCCCGCCCTCCGTGGTGATGACGATGGCCCCCCTGGCGAGGGCGGGATGACCGAAATCGAGCTCCCCACTCCCCGTCAGCAGCACCAGCTGCGGCTCCGCCCTCCGGCCGAGACTGCTGCGCAGAGCCGTGAACTCGGTCGCGAGCGTAGGGAAGACGTGGGCCGGCGTCCAGAGGTGGCCGGGTGTGGCGCGGAGCGTGCCGGCTCCGAGGACGACCGCGTCGGCGCATGCGCGCAGCAGGCCCATCAAGAACCGGTCGGCCGGGTACTTGCCGCTGATCACCGACCCTGCCGAAGGTGTCGAACCCAACGTCACCACTCCATCCACCGAGGCGACGAAGTTCGAGTAGAGAACCGGCGTCGTGAAGCCGAGCCGGCCGTAGAGGTGCGTCAGGTCAGCCGGCAGCGCGTAATCGGCGAGGCCGTCGGCTTCGAACAGGATGTCGAACGGTGCGAGCACTCAGTGGTCCATCTGCATGGCGGCCTGCAGGAACTCGTTGCGCAGCTGCGGATCGTTCTCATAGTTGCCGCGCCAGAACGACGTCCAGGTGCGCGAGTGGCCCTCGCGGACGCCCCGCATCTGCGTGCAGAGGTGCATTGCCGAAAGATGCACTGCGACGCCGTGCGGCTGGAGCACGCGGACCAGCTCGTCCGCGATCTGGACGCCGATACGCTCCTGGACCGTGAAGCGTCGCGCGAACACGCGCACCAGCCGGGTGAGCTTGGAGATGCCGATGATCTCCTCGTGCGCGATGTAGCCGATGTAGGCGTGTCCGTGGAACGGAAGCGCGTGGTGCTCGCACAGCGAGAAGAACTCGATCGGCCCCTCGATGACCTGCGAGATGCTGCAGTCAGGCCCTCCGTGGCACTCGGTCGGAAAGGCCGTCAGCAGCTTGGGGTCGCCCTCGTAGCCGGACGTCGCGTCGTAGAGGGCGCGCAGGAACCTGGTCGGGGTCGCCCTGGTACCCGAGGTGTCGAGATCCAGCCCGAAGGCGGTGAAGATCTCAGCCGCGTATCCCTCGAACTGCTTCCACTTCTCAGGGCTGACCGTGCGGGGCTGGGTCTGCTCCCAATGCGTAGTCTCCTCGGGGTCGAAGGCGTAGCTGGACATGGGCTGACTCCTTGGTCGAGTTCGGCAGGTTCACTCCACTCTACGGTTTGGCGTTACTCGCGATTCCGTGCGGCCGCTAGAGGTCGAGCCCTGTCACCCCGTGCATGCCGAGGCTGAACGAGATCTCGCCGCCGTGGTGAACGTCGTGCTCGAGCACATGCCAGACGATCCACTGACGGGAGCGGCGGGGCCGCTCGCCGGCGGCGTTGGGCGTGGGTCGGGTGAACTCCTCACGGAGATCGGCGGGCGACCAGCGCTCGAGGCACGACTTGATCACCGACCAGCTCTCCCCGAGGCCCCGAACAATTTCCGAGGCGGGCCGGGTGGCGAGCGCCTCGTCCTCGTCCCACTCGACCATCCGGCCGAAGTCCTCCGGCCCCTCCCCCATCCACGAGTGGAACCACCACGCCCGTGCCCCGACGATGTGGCAGGCCAGCGTCCGCACGTTCCACAGGTGCGGAGCAGCGGTGAGATCCAGCTCGGCCTGGCCGAGAGGCGCGAGCATCTTCACCAGGCGCCCCTGGTGAACTTCGTAGCCGCGGCAGACCTCGGCGGCGAGCCCCTCCCCATCGAACCCCATCGCGGCATAGTAGGCGCGATGAAGGGGGGTGCGCTGGGAGCCGGCTCCGCCAGGCCCAGCGCCGCAAGGGGGGATGCCCCCCTCAAATAGACTTTCCCGCAACATGCGCGCCCTCGCCGTGATCCTCCTCAGCGGTTTACTCGCGGGCGCGTGCGCCGGTACAGGCGAGACGGCGAAAGCCACGCCGACGACTACCTCTGCCCCCTCCCCCACTCCCACCGCCACGCCGCCCGCTCAGACCCCGACGCCAGTGCTCCCCACGCCGAGCCGGCCGAGCGCCGACAACCGATCGTTCAAATTGACCAGGATCGCCCGCGGACTTCAGGACCCCGTGTTCGTCACCGACGCGGGGGACGGCTCCGGACGGCTGTTCGTCGTGGAGCAGATCGGCCGCATCCGGATCGTGAAGAACGGCGTGCTGCTCCCGAGACCGTTCCTCGACATCCGCTCCCTGGTCGTCTCGGGTGGCGAGCGCGGCTTGCTGAGCGTGGCGTTCCTGCCGAGCTTCAAGCAGGACGGCGCGTTCGTCGTCGACTACACGCGCGCCTCGAACACGCCGGAGGCGGTCGGCGACACCGTCATCGCCCGCTTCCACGCCAGTCCTTCCACCTCGGACGTTGCCGAGCGGTCCAGCATGCAGACCCTGCTGGTCATCGAC
>JBGPOC010000103.1:0-7557 GCA_041487825.1 Candidatus Dormibacteraceae bacterium
CGAGCGCTGCATCGGCCCACCCGACGACCGCGCCGGGGAGGTCGTCGGCATCGGGGTGCCTGGACACAAAGGTGAGGTGAGCGCCTTCGAGCGCAACGGCCGCGGCCCTTGCGGAGCCCCCGGTACCGAGGACGACCACCCTTGCGTCCCGTGCCTCCAGGCCGACCGCGGCGAGCGCGGCCCGGATCCCAGCGACGTCGGTGTTGGACCCGATCAGGCGGTCGCCGTCCCGAGCGATGGTGTTCACCGCCCGCGCCCGCATCGCATCAGGGTCGAGCCCGTCCAGGCGATCCATCACGGCTTGTTTGTGGGGAATCGTCACGTTGGCGCCGGCGACATCGGGCGATCGCAGCCTGTCCAGGGCGCCGGGCAGTTCGGCGGCGGGCACGTCGAGCAGCTCGTACGTCCAGTCCATGCCGAGCGCGGCGAAGGCGGCATTGTGCATGGCCGGGCTGCGCGAGTACGCGATGCCGTGGCCGAGGAGGTAGACCCTCAGCTTCCGCTCAACCCGTATATCTGGATGTCTCGGTCGAAATCCTGCTGATTGGTTTCGAAGTGGGTCGTGCCCTGGCGGTCGGTGAAGTAGAAGAGGAAGCTCGTGCGCGGCGGGTCGATGCACGCCATGAGGGCGGCCTTGCCCGGGTTGCTGATCGGACCTGGCGGGAGGCCGGTGTGTATGCGCGTGTTGAAAGGCGAGTTGAGCTGCAGCTCGGCGAAGGTCGGCTCCGGCGTCAGACGTCCTAACGCGTAGAGCAGGGTGGCGTCAACCCCAAGGGGCATGTTCCGCTTCAGGCGGTTGTAGTACACGCTGCACACCTTGCCCCGGTCGGTCGCCGTGTTGGCCTCGCGATCCACCATCGAGGCGAGGATGACGATCGACTCGACGGTCTCAGCGGGCCGGTTGGCGCCGCTCTTCGCTATCTGCGCCCTGAGCGCCGCGCTGAACACGTTGCCGAACTGGTCGAGCTGCGCCTTCACGAGGCCATGCAGGTCGCCCGGCTCGACCTGGTATGTATCCGGGAACAGATAGCCCTCCAACGGTGGGCTTGCCTTTGCCGGTCGAGAGGCGAGAAAGTCGTATGTCGTGGCCCACGAGGGCTCGGCGGCGACGGCAAGGTAGCCGGCGGCCGTACCGAGACCCGACTTCGCGACGTACTTGGCCTGCTCGCGGAGGGGGAAGCCCTCGGGGATGGTCACCGACACTTGCGTCGACTTGCCGTGTTGCAGGGCGTCGACGATCTGAGCCATGGTCATGTTGCGGTTCAGCAAGAACGAGCCCGCTTCGAACTGCGACCCGGCGCCGGTGAACCGCAGGTAGAGATCGAAGGCGTTGCGGTCCCTGATCAGATGCTGCGCGAAGAGATCGTCGCTGACCTGGCCTGGCAGCTCTCCGGGGTCGACCTGAAACACCACCGGCTGGCTGGTCGACGAGATGGGCGTGTTGACGTTGAAGTTCCACCAGTCGTAGGCGCGCGAGGTTCCGAGCCCGAGCAGGGCGATCATGACCACCGCTGCAATGAGCCGCTTCACTCGACCTGGTCCTCCTCCAGCGCCGCTATCACGCGCTGGAACTCGTCTCCCTCGACGGTTTCCAGGGCGCCTCCCGCCTCGCGCAGCAACAGGACCTGCGAGCGGTCGTCCACGTTCTCGACGAGGTAGTAGACGGCGCCCTCATGGTCGAACGCGTCATGAAGCTGAAACTGGCGCTCGCGGCCGGTTTCGTCGATCAGGGTTATCGGGTGAGGCTGATCCACTTGAGACGGGGGCACGTCCCCGCTCGAGGCGCCCGACCCGGAACCGGGCGCACCGCCATGGCCTTCAGCCGGCACGCCTGCGATCCAGATGTGCCTGAAGCATGAGGGTAGCGGCCACCCGGTCGACGCTGAGCCGCCGCTTGTCGCGCCGCACGCCCCCTGCGATGAGGGAGCGCTCGGCCGCCACGGTGGTCAGCCTCTCGTCCACGAGCTCGACCGGCAGACCGGACTCCTTTCGGACGCTGTCGGCGAGAACCTGCGCGGACCTGGCCTCAGGGCCGCGCGATCCGTCGAGCCGCTTGGGCAGGCCGACCACGATGCGAGCGGCGTCGTGCGAGAGCGCGATCTGAGCGATGCGCGATGCCAGCGTGCCGGCAGGCTCCGCCGAGATCGTCGTCAGCGCCTGCGCGATCGTGGCGGAGGGGTCGCTCAAGGCAAGGCCCACCCGCTTTGACCCGGGGTCGACGGCGAGAATCCTCACCTTGTGGACATACAGCGTCAGGGCGACGCTGTGGGAGCTGGAGAGGCTGTCGGAGTTGATGAGGGGACGGTTCCCTGCTCGACCACGTAGTGAATCGAGATGCGGCTGGCGATGAGCGGCATCAGGGGAAGTGCCATCGGCTGCTCCTTGATGCTCAACGACCTCACGTTCAACCCTTGCAGGTAGAGCCTGGCCTGGGCGAGAGGTCGACCGACCACGTGCGAGCGGATGCTGTCCATGTCGAGCTTGGGGGCCACGAAGGCCGATGCGTCCCCTACGAAGGTCATGAAGCCACCCTTGGTAGCGCTGAGAATCCGGTAGTCGACCTGGATGGGGCTGTCGGTCAGCAGCTGCTGGTTGTTCGGCACGCGTTGCGCGAGGTAGCTCCCAAACGCCTTCTGGACATCGGCGGAGACGTAGTAATCGCCTTCGCCCTGCAGCGACATAGTCGCGTTGAAGCTCGGCACCTTGTCATTCGGCTGGTGGTCGGTGCTGAAGAGCGGCGCCCCGTAGATCATCGTCTCGCTTAGCGTCTCTCCCGACTTCTTGGCGGCCACCACCTGCTGCGCGATGGCCTGCTGCAGCTCCTGCTGCAGCACGGCTCGCGCGGCGTCGAAGTCGGCCACGGTCATCACGGGCACCGATGACGCGTCCGATCCGCCGGCCGTGGCCTGCGGATTTGTCACCGAGATGTCGTACCGGTTGTTCTCGATGCTCGTGATCATGCCGCTACCCACGTTGCCTGCGCTGCCCTTGACCACGGCGATGACGCTCGCCTGCGCGGTGCCATTCCACGGCACCAGGACCCCGCCCTGGTATTTGTTCGTGGTCTGGGCGAACGTCACGCCATCGGTGACATCGTCCAGCCGCTGACCGCGCAGCACGACCAGCCCTGGCGAAGCGCACCCCACAGGGTCTCTCTGGCAGCTGGGTTGCGGCAGGTTGTTCGTGTAGGTGACCACCCCCGTCGCTGGAAGCAGCAGGACCCGGATGGCCCCGGTCGTCTTGAATCCCTGCGAGTCGGATCGCGTGATGACGACGGGACGCACACGAATCGGCGCTTTCCCGGGCTGGGCCTGGATCTCGACCGCAGTCTGCGCGAACGCCTGCGCCTGGGCGACCAGAGTCACCGAGGCGGAGGGCACGTAGACGATGATGGCGAACAGCCCGACCGCGAGCAGGGTCGCTGCCGCCACGTACAGCAGGAAGCGCCCCGGTCTCATTTCGGTCGCGCTCTTGGTGATCAGCTTGGTCGGCGCCGCGATGCCCACATGGGTCGAGTCCGCGCGCCTGCGCTCCCACCACCGCTTGGGCGGCGGTGTCGCCTCAGGCTCCGACGGGATGCCTTCGCCCTGCACGCCGACGGCGCCGAACACGGGGAAACCGCTCTCCGACGCCATCTTCTGGACCGCCGGGTCGTCGCACACCACGGTGACCCTCTTGCCCATGCGGGCTGCGTAGTTGCGCAGCAGCTGGAAGTTGAACCGGCTCTGCCCGATGCGCGAACGGATGGGCAGCACGAGCATCGTGTCCTCGCCGTTGAAACGGCGGAGGCGTTCGACGATCTCGGAGATCTCCTCCTCGGATTCGACGTAAATCGGATTCGTTGCCATGGCGTTTACAAGTCTCCTGGGGGGTCCGTTCAGACCTTTATAGCGCTTAGGACGCGGCGCATGACGGTGTTGACGTTGTCACGCTCCTCCGCCTCGGTCCGCAACGCGTGGTTAGCAAGCCCCATCGGAGCGATGTCCTGGGGGCTCGAAAGTTGGCCGGTCGAGTCGGTGACATTGCGCACATCCGGCGGCACGAGGTGCCGGATTCGCGGCTCCTTCGGAAATGGCAAGCCAGTGGCCCAATTGTTCTTGACCATCTCAAGCGTCAGCTCCGGCAGAAGGCTCCCTCCCCCACAGAGATAGATGCTGGTGGGCAGGCGCTCGCCTCGCGACAGCTCCTTCACGCTCAGGGCCAGGCCCTGCAGCAGAACCTCTGCGTCCGCGCTCAGCAGCTCGGAGACCTGGCGATGTTGCTCCGCCGACAGCAGTCCCTCCGAGTGACGAAGCTTGCGCGCCTCCGCCTCCTCGTAGCTGAGCCCGAACGCCAGCGCAAGGCGGCGCGTGAAGGCGCGGCCACCAAGGTTGAACATGCGCGTGCCCTCGACGCCGCCATCGCGCACGAGGGCGACGTCCGTGGTGCCACCACCGATGTCGACGAAGATCCCGCCCTCAGCCCAGGTTTCCTCGCTCGCGCAGGCGCGAGCCAGCGCATAGGGCTGTGCCACGGCGCCGGCCAGCTCGAGATCGAGCTCGCGAACGACCGTGTCGATGGCGTCGATGTGCGTCATCGGGGCGAACGTGTTGAACACCGTGACCTCGAGGTTCTTGCCGGTGAAGCCGACAGGGTTGGTGACCGGGTAGCCGTCGACCCTCACGTTGGTGATCGCCGAGTGCACGAGTCGGGCCTCGAGCTGGCCGTAGCTACGCTCGAGCTCCAGCAGGTGCTGCGCCTCGCGCAGCGCGCGTCGCTGCACCATCTGCAGCATCGTCGAGATCTCACCCGAGCGCACCCGCGACGTGGGGTTCTCGCGCGGATAGGCGATCGTCGAAGAGAAGCCCTTGATCAGCTCTCCGGCGATGCCCACGATGACCTGCCCGGGCACCGTCTTCGCCATGTCCTCGGCGGCCTCGAGCGCCCGGTTGCAGGAGTGGATCACCGACTCTAGGTCCGCGATGGCGCCTCCTGACATGGCGGCCGGCGCCTGCGGCTCGCGTCCGACCCCCAGGACCTCCCCGTCGGCACCCTCGCGCCGCACGACGAGCACCTTGATCAGATCGGTGCCGATGTCCAGAACGGTGAAGTGGCGGTAGTAATCCCTGCGCTTGCGCAGGAACTTGAACTTCGTCACGAGAGCTCCTCCTCGAGGCGCTCGAATGCCTCGCCGGGGGTGACGGTCAGCTTGCCGCTCACAAGCTGCGGGCGGCCACCGCCGGTGCCGAAGAAGGCCTTCAGGCGGTTTGCGTCGTATTGGGGCACGAGGTCGGAGGACACCTTGATGACAAACATGCCGCCGCCGACAACGGTTACGATGCCCGACTTCACGACCTCGAGATAGCGATCGGCGTAAGCCTTCAACTCGTCAAGGTTAGAGGCGTCGACGGTTTGGGTCACATAGGAGACCCGGCCGTGCTTGACGGCGAGGCCATCGCCGCCACCCACGCGAGCACTTCGAACCTGCTCCTTGAGCCTCTCGCGATCGCGTTCGAGCGCCTTCAGCTGTGAGCGGAGCGCCTCCAGACGCTCGGGCACCTGGTCGGGTGTGACGTTGAAGGACCTGGCCAGGTCCGACAACAGATCGCGGTCTTTACGGACGAGCTCGTCGGCGGCTTCGCCCACGACCATGTCGATGCGTCGAAGGCCCGAGCCGATGCTCGCCTCGGAAACGATCAGCGCGGTGCCGACGTCGGCGGTGTTCCGCACGTGCGTGCCACCGCAAAGCTCACACGTCCAGTCGCCGAAACAGACGACGCGGACGACGTCGCCATATTTCTCCTCGAACAGGTGCATGGCACCCTGGGCGACCGCCTCCTTGTATGGCTTCTGGCTTTCGTGGAATGGCAGCCCCTCGCGCACCTTCTCCATCACGCGGCGATTGATCGCGGCCAGCTCGTCTTTCGTCAGCGGGCGGTTCAACGGGACGTCGAAGGTCGTGTGATCGGGCCCGACCCATGAGCCCTTCTGCACAACCTGCTCGCCGATGGTCTCGCGGAGCGCCTTATGCAGGAGATGGGTCGCGGAGTGGTGGCGAGCGATCTGGCGGCGCCGGCCGGCGTCGACCGCGGCGGTCGCCTTCTCGCCGACCCGCACCTCGCCGGTGACCACGGTGCCGAGGTGCGCGATGACACCATCGGCGGGCCTCTGTGTGTCCTCGACCCGCACCCGGCCGCCAGGGGTCGTGATGAATCCCGTATCGCCCACCTGGCCACCCGACTCTGCGTAGAACGGGGATCGCTGCACGAAGACCTCGACAGTGTCGCCCTCGGCCGCGGAATCGGCCGACCTGCCTTCTTTGCGCAATGCCGAGACGGCGCTCTCGGTAAGGAGCTGGCGGTATCCGGTGAACTCGGACCTCGGGAGGTCCTTGGCTCCTGCCAGATGCTGGGTGATTCGTCCGCGTGACCGCTCACGCTGCGAAGCCATGGCCGACGAGAAACCTTCTTCATCGACCTGGATTCCGCGCTCGTGTGCGAGCTCACGAGTGAGGTCGATCGGAACGCCGAACGTGTCGTGCAGCTTGAAGGCTTCGCTACCGGGAATGGCTTCTCGGTGCTTTGACGCGACGCGTTCGAACATCTCCATCCCCTGTTCGAGCGTGCGCTGAAATCGTTCTTCCTCGGAATTGATGCCCGCGCGGATCCTCGCTTCCTGCTCGAACAGCTCGGGATACGGCAAACCCATCACCGTGACCACGTCGTGGACCAGGCCGCCAAGCGCGGTGTGCATTCCCAACCGACGAGCGTGGACGGTTGCCCTCCGGATCAGCCTGCGCAGGACGTAGCCGCGGCCTTCATTGCTCGGAGTGACGCGCTCCAGCATCACGAAGCAGGCGGCGCGAACGTGATCGGCGACGACGCGCTCTGAAAGGGTCACCCGCTTGTCGGAGAGCTCGCGGACGCGGTCGACGATCGGCGCAAGCAGGTCGGCCTCGAAGACGTTCGACTTGCCCTGGAGGATGTAGGCGATCCGCTCGAGACCCATACCCGTGTCGATCGCGGGGTGGGCCAGCGGGACGAGGCTTCCATCTTCCTGTTGGTCGAACTGCGGAAACACCAGGTTCCAGAACTCCGTGAATCGATCGCAGTGGTCCGGCACGCAGTCCGGTTGCCCGCACCCCACCTCCGGGCCGCGGTCCCACCAGATCTCGGAATCCGGGCCGCACGGACCGCGGCCGAGTCCCCACCAGTTGTCGGCGAGCCGGGTGATGTGGCCGGTCGGAAGACCGGTCCGCTGGGACCAGATCTCGTATGCCTCGTCGTCGGTGGGATGGATCGTCACCCGCAAGCGCGCGGCGGGCATCTCGAAGCCGCCGGTCACGAGCTCCCATGCAAGCGGGATGGCCGTCTCCTTGAAGTAGGCGCCGGTCGGCGTGAAGTTGCCGAGCATCTCGAAGAATGTGTTGTGCCGGTCGGTCTTCCCCACCTCGTCGATGTCGCCCGTGCGCAGGCACTTCTGGCAGCTGGCGAGCCTGGGCGCGGGTGGCCGGCTAAAGCCCTGGTTGTAGGGCTGAAGCGGTTGCATTCCTGCCGAGATGAAGAGCGTGCTCGGGTC
>JBGPOC010000104.1:0-7532 GCA_041487825.1 Candidatus Dormibacteraceae bacterium
CCCGCGTTCGCCACCGGAACCGAGGCCATGAGGGCGGCGGTCAGCGGCGCCACCATCACGCCGAGCCCGAACCCGAAGATGATCGAGGCCGGCAGGAAGTCCACCAGGTAGGCGACCGGCGGAAGGAAGCTGCCGGGCGCATCCGGGCGCAGCTGCCACGCTGTGCTGGTGGCGGGCACCCGGGCGTAGAGGAGGACGGCCGCCGCCATGATCAGCGGCCCAACGATCAGGAACAGCCGGGCCCCGAATCGTCCGGCCAGGGTCCCGAATCGCGGTGAGAGGCCCGCGAGCAACAGAGTGCCGGGGACGCCGACCAGGCCCGCCGCAGCCGCGCTGTAGCCAAGGGTTCCCTGGAGGAACAGTGCCGAGTTGTAGCCCACCGCGTAAAGGGCGCCATAGATCAGCAGCGTCGAGACGTTGATGGTCGAGAAGGCCTTCGACCGGAAGAGGCCGAGCGGGATGAGCGGGTTGCGCCTGCGGGCCATCAGGAACGGGAGCGCGATCATGGCCACCGCGCCGATGGCGATCA
This sequence comes from Candidatus Dormibacteraceae bacterium, assembly GCA_041487825.1. Taxonomy (GTDB): domain Bacteria; phylum Chloroflexota; class Dormibacteria; order Dormibacterales; family Dormibacteraceae; genus Palsa-872. Next base: position 530 of record JBGPOC010000104.1, read on the forward strand.
CGACATATGCGACCGGGTCGCGCCACTCGCGCTGCTGCCCGTAAACAGTTCCGAACGCCAGTCCGCCGACTGCGATGCCGACCACGATCGCGCCCAACCAGTCGAAGCTCGCAGGGGGAGCGTCGGAGCGGCTCTCCGGCACGTGCCGCCAAGTGGCGTACAGGGCGACCGCGACGATCGGGATGTTGATGAGAAACGCGGCGCGCCATGAGATTGTGTCCACCAGAACACCGCCGATGGCGGGCCCGATCAAGGTCGTGCCCGAGGCTGCCCCCGACCAGATGCCGAATGCGCGTCCTCGAATGGGCCCGTCGAAACCGGCAGTGATCAGCGCAAGCGAGCCGGGCACCAGGAATGCGCCGGCCACGCCCTGGAGCACGCGAAGTACGACGAGGATCTCGAGGTTCGGCGCCAGGCCGCAAAGGCCCGACGTGATCCCGAAGCCGGCCGGCCGAGCATGAACATGCGGCGCCTGCCGTATGCGTCGGTGAGGGCGCCGGCGAGAATCAGCAAGGTGCTGAGCGACAGCAGGTAGCCCGTGTAGACGTAGGTCTGTCCTTCCAGCACGCCGACGAGCGAGTGGGGAAGGTCGCGCCCGATCCTCGGCAGGGCCACGTTCACGATCGTCGAATCGAGGAAGACCGTGGCCGACGCAAGCACGGTGGCGACGAGGATCCAGCGCTGCGTGCGGGTCATTTCAGCGCGCGATGGGGCGTCGAGCTGGTGCCCAACTGATTGCTGTACGTTACCGCCGTGGTGAAGGATGCCGCGATCACGGACTTCGACAGTGCTCGATCGGAATGGGAAGCAGCCCTCGCGCAGGTCCCGGACGAGGCGCTCGCTTACCTCAAGCCGGGCGACGATTACGCGCTGGGCGGGCTGCAGGTGCACGTCAACTGGGTCCTCGTCCACTACCGCCGCGTCATCGACGGCCTGATCAACGGCGGCTTCGCGCCGCTTGATCCGCTGGATCCACCTGGAGAGAACGACATGGTGGGCAAGAGAGCCAGGGCGGGTTTGACCGCTGCCGGCCGGGCCAGCGCGCTCGCCGAGATGGCCGCCCTACACGCTGCGGTCCGCGAAGCCGGCGAGCAGCTCCCCGCCGAGAGTTGGTCGCGCAAGGCGCCGGTCGTGTACGGCCCCGGCCAGGACCCGTACCCGACCAGCGTCGAGGATGTCTTCGGCTGGCTGAGCGACCACTATCGCGAACACGTTCAGCAGTGCCCCGAGCTCGTCACCGCCTGGCGGGCGGAGGGCTAGCGGGGCGCTACGGCAGGCGGTCGATCCACGCGGGCGTCGCGTACTTCGCTGAGACCAGCGCACCGGCCACCTCCAGCTCGTCCTCGGACAGCGCGCTCGTCTCAGCCCCAAGCTCGGCGCTGAAGAAGCTCTCGAGGTGACGCGCCGTCTCGGCGCACGTCAACGATGTGAACCATGACAGCGGCGAGACGGCTTTGTCCGCGCTGCGGACGCCGCGCTCGGACACGCGGTCGCGTCCGATGCGTATCAGCCTCGGCAGCAGCTTGACGTCCATGTCGTGCGCGATCGTGGTGTGGTGGAGGACGAAGCCCCTGCGCCGGGCCTGGGCCGCCCCCGCGATCTTTCCGCGCGGGGAGATGATGTCGTTGATCTCGCGGTAGCTCGCCGGCACGTCGAGCGCTGTGAAGGCCCGCACCGCCCAGGCGTCCAGCGCCGCGTATGACTGCCGGAAGCTGAGGCCCTGGACCGCCGTCTCCGGCAGGTAGAGCGAGTACGTGATCGTGCGCGCCGGCTCGCACAGCATGGTGCCACCGCCGCTCATGCGCCTGGTGATCGTGAACCCCAACCGTCGAGCGGCCGCCGCGTCCACCTCGTTGAGGACCGATTGATGAGACCCGATCACGAGCGCCGGCTCCACCCACTCCCAGAACCGGACCGTCGCACGCCGCCGGCCGGAGATCACGCGCCCCAGCAGCACCTCGTCCAGGGCCATGTGCATATGGGCAGATTGCGGCGACGTCGGGATCAGGTCCCAGCCCAGCTCGCGCAAGCGGTCGTCGGTCACTGCTCTGCCAGTATTCCCGATGCGACTCCCATGCATCGACGAACGCTGTGGACCCTCTACCTGGGCAACCTGCTCACCGCCGTCGGGTTGTGGTTCTTCCTGCCGCTGCTGCCGATCTTCATCGGCCGCAGGGGCGGCTCGGCTGCGCTCGTCGGCGCCGTGTTCGCCGCCGGGCTGCTGGCCAGCGCCGCCATACGCTATCCCGCCGGTTGGGCTGCGGACCGTTTCGGGACCCGGCCGGTGATGGTCGTGTCGATGGCCGCGTATTCCGCGCTCTTCCTCGGGTATCTCTTGCCTCTGCCACTCGGCGCATTCGTCGCCCTGCGCTTCCTCCATGGCGCGGCGGCTGGCGCCTTCTGGCCTGCTGCGAACGGGTTGATCGCAGAGGTGACCCCGCCCAATCAGAGAGGTCGTGCCTTCGGGATGATGCAGTCGACCAACATGGCCGGCATGTTGCTGGGCCCCGCGGTCGGCGGCTTCGTGGCCCTCTTCAACCTCAACGCCGTCTTCACGATCTCCGCCGTCGCGTCTGCCCTCGCCGTGGTGGCGGTGGCCACGCTGCCCAGCGCAAGGGTCGAATCGTCGATCGAGGCGCCGACCGGGGCGATGATGATCGGGCGGAGGCTCGTTCCCCTTCTGCTGCTGGGCGCGGGAACGGCGGACATGATCGGGACCCTGGACACGATCTGGGCTCTGTATATGACCTACCGCGGCGCAAGCACGTTCGCCGTCGGCATCTCCTTCATGGCCTTCGCCGTCCCGGCGACCCTGCTGAGCGCGCAGGCCGGCGCGTTCGGAGACCGGTTCGGGCCGCGAAGACTCGTCGTGGTCGCCCTTGTCGGAACGGCGTTCTTCGCCGCCCTTTATCCCTGGGTGACGTCGGTCGGCTGGCTGATCGGGCTCGGGTTGATCGAGGGAATCTTCAGCATCTCAGGCGCTCCCAGCCTCAACGCGGAGGTGAGCCGGCTGGCCGAGCCCGGGCAGCAGGCCCGCACCCAGGGTGTGTTTCAGACGGTGCAGTTCGGGATCCAGATCGTGGGCGCGCTGGCCGGTGGCGTCCTGTTCACCGTGAGCCCCACCCTGGCCTTTCTTGCCATCACCGCCGTCTGCCTGGTGTCGCTTGCGATCGCGCTGCTGCTCGGGCACCTGCGGTTGCCGTCCCTCAGTAGCGCAAGTCGTCGAGGCGCGGCCAGCCATACGACACCTCCTCCAGGGTCGCCGAGCCGATCGTGATGTTCTGGGTGCGTAAGTAGACACCCCCGAGCCGCTCATAGAAGCGGCGTGCCGCCTGGTTGTCGCGCAGCACCCAGATGATCATGTCGTCGAGGCCCATCTCTCTCAGGCCGGCGACGACGGCGCGCACCAGCTCCCGCCCGTGACCGCGACCCTGGAAATCAGCAAGCACGTAGATCGCGTACAGCTCACCGCCGTAACCCGTCTCGCCGGCGCGCTCGCGGCCCCCGGAGGCGAACGCAACCACCTCACCCTCCTCCTCGACCACGTAGACATGACTCGACCCCTCACCGATGAAGCGCCTCCAGCGGTCGGCGTAGTGGGCCTCCGCGAGCGAGTCCAGGAAGTCACGGTCGAGAAGGCTCCTGTAGGTGGAGCGCCAGGCGGCCACGTGGACCCGGGCGATTTCGGGCGCATCTTCGACCGTGGCGGCGCGGATCATGTCTGCTCACAATCTATCCGCGCCCGCGCGGCGGGTCTAAGCTGCAATCGGCGGCCATGGAATCCGAAGACGAGCTCGAGTCGCTTCCGAGCACCTCGCGCGGGCGTCGAGCGCTGAGCATGATGGCGGTCTCCGTCCTCACGATCGCGGTCGCCGGCCTCGCCTACCTGCATCCAGACCTCGGGCTCGGCGCCGTCCTGCACCTGAATTCCGCACCCGGCGGCGCGCCCGCCTCCGAACGGCTGGCGGCCGTCGACTTCGTCACTCCCACGATCGGCTGGGTGGTCATGGAGCGTGCGCCCCAAACGTTCGCCGTCATGCACACCACGAACTCGGGAGGCACCTGGACCCGGCAGCTCGTGGGCCCCGCGGGGACCATCGGCGAGTACGCGAGGTTCTTCGATTCGACACACGGAGTCCTGGTGCTGCTCGGCCCGAATGGCGCCATGTACCAGACGAGCGACGGGGGCGCGACGTGGAGCCTTCACGCGCTCACCGCTGCCCGGGGCGATCTCCTGTCCGCCGATTTCGTCGATGCCGACCGCGGCTGGTTGCTCGCCCAGGATCCCACCGAGGGCGAGACGTTGATTCGCACCGTTGACGGAGGCAAGACGTGGGTCGGCCTGGGCAACCCGGTCCTCTATTCCGACTGGGCATACCGAGTCGCGTTCGCGGACCCGAGCAACGGCTGGCTCTACAGCCAATCGCCCGAACCGTACGCGTACAGGAGCGGGAATGGCGGCGTGAGCTGGCATCGGGTGCCGTTGCCGTCGCCGCCGGCTGGTTGGCCCGCGGCGACGGGCGGTTCGATCTCGTCCGGCGAGTTCTTCGTCGCCGTTCACCCGACCCAGGGTGAAGGAGTGATGGCGACAGTGATCGCCGTCGCAGCGCCCGACGGCCGCACTCAAGTCGGCGGGACGGTGCTGGGATTCCCGCCGCTCAGGGTGAGTTCGTTCGACGGCGGCCGCCCGATCGTCCTCGCCTACGACGACGTGAGTCCGGACAGGTACTCATCGATCGAGCATCCAAACAAGAGCGCGTACGTGGAGGTGCTGCCCCTCAATCAGTCACAGCTCAGCTCTGTCGACGGAGGCCAGACGTGGAAGCCGATCCTGACGCCCGCGCCGGCCGGTTCCATCGGTTATGTCGACGCGCTCAACTGGTGGTGGATCGGTTCGGGAGCCGGGGCCACGACCTCAGACGCGGGCATCACCTGGACCCGGATCCGGAGCCTGGGCGTGCCCGAGCCGATGCCAGGATCGCTTCAGTTCATCGACTCGAGTCACGCCTGGTTCGGTGCGATGGCGGGCCCCAGGCCTCTGGTGGAGACCACCGACGACGCCGGCATCCACTGGAGCATGGCCCTGTTGCCGGCGGTCAGCGCACCGTAGGCGTCCGGCTGCGACCTATGCCTTGACGTAGGCGATCGTCGCGCGAGCCTCGGCCACCACGTCGCCATTCGCCTGCTCCACGACCGCTTCGCAAAACGCGAGCCGCCTCGTGCGGTGACGCACCGTTGCGCGGGCGATGACGCGCCCCGGCATGCAGGGCTTGTAGTACTCGACCTTCAAATCCGCTGTGGTCGTGGTTTGCCCCTCTTCCGCGAGCGTGAACGCAACGGTTGCGAGAGCCTCGTCCGCGAGGGTCGCGATCGCACCGCCGTGCACGATGAGGCCCCGACTTGTCGGGAACCCGTGAGCCTCGGCGGTAAGGTTCCCTTCGAGGACCACGCGGCCGGCCCCGACCTCGACCAGGTGGGTGCCCATGTTCGCCACCATCCCGATCGACTCCCACCCGCGATAGAGATCCGGGAGCACTTTCAGTCCGTACGGCTCGGGCTCACTCATAGCGGACGAGAGCCTACCACCGGGTGGCCGTCACTCTGAGAGGGGTAATCTCTGCGCCGTGATCGCACGCGCAATTCCGAGGCTGTCACGCAAACCGGCCGGACCCCAGATCTCCCTGTCGCCCGCATCCTGGGGCGTGAGCGACGTGCCCGACTGGGGGCATCAGCTCGATCCGGAACGCGTGCTGTCGGAGGCCGCGGCGGTCGGCGAGGGCGCGATCGAGGCCGGAACGCCGGGCTTTCTACCTGATCGAAGCGACCTGGCGAGGCCGATTCTGAAGCGCCATCGCCTCCGCGTGGTCGCTGGGCCGGCCCAGGCCGTCCTCCATCACCACGACATCGGCGGCCCGGAGCTGGCCCATCTCGACGGCCAGGCGAGCTGGCTTGCGGCTCTGGGAGCCGAGACGCTGGTGCTCTCCGCGATGCCCCCGAGGGATGCGGGTAATGCCCACGGGATCGTCCTGTCGAGCATGGGTTGGGCCCACCTGCTGCACCTGATCGGGTCGGTGCAGCACGTCTGCTCGAGGCACAAGCTGCGCCTGGCGGTTCAGCCGCGATTCGGCAGCATGATCCAGGGGCCGGGTGACATCGAGAAGCTGCTCGTCGGCACCGAGGCGGGCCTGTGCGTTGACACGGGTCACCTGGTGCTGGTGGGAGCGGATCCGGTCGAGGTGCTTGAGCTCGCCGCCGGCCGGATCCAGCACGTTCACCTGAACGACATCGACGCAAAAATCGCGCTCCAGGTGCGCGAGTACGGACTCGACTATGCGGAGGCGGTCTCGCAAGACCTGTTCAAGCCGCTCGGGACGGGCGACGCCGACGTCGATCGCGTCGTCGAGACCTTGCGCGAGACGGGCTACCGCGGTTGGTACGGCCTCAACCAGGACACAAGGCTGCCGTCCGCTGAAGACCGACCGCTTGGTGCCATCAGCCGTTCACTGCAGCACCTGCGCAGCCTGCTGGCCTGACCCGGCGCGCCTCTAGATGCGCCGGCCGCTGCCGGCCCAGTACGGCGCCCTGATCCTTCGCTTCAAGAGCTTGCCGGCGGCATCGCGCGGCATCTCATCGACGAAGTCCACCGAGCGAGGCTTTTTGTAACCGGCAAGCCGATCGGCGCTGAAGGCGATCAACTCCCCGGCCGTGGCGGTCGCTCCGGGACGCAGCTGGACCACCGCCTTCACCGACTCTCCCCATTGATCGTCAGGCACCCCGATCACGGCCACGTCCATGACGGCGGGGTGGGCGAAAAGCACGGCCTCCACCTCCGCGGGGTAGACGTTCGCGCCACCGGAGATGACCATGTCGACCTGGCGGTCGCAGATGAAGTAGTAACCGTCGCCATCGCGGTAGGCGATGTCGCCCACCGAGAAAAAACCGTCGTGAACGCTCTTACCGGTCGCATCCGGGCGCCGGTAGTACTCGGCGAGCCAGGTGTTCC
>JBGPOC010000105.1:0-7523 GCA_041487825.1 Candidatus Dormibacteraceae bacterium
CAAGCTACGGTGGAAAGGTGTCGGACCTCGTGCCGCCAGGGGTCGCCAAGGCGCTGAAGGAGAAGTACAGATAAAGGTCGACGAGCTCCTTGACCACTTCGAGCAACTGGTGCACAACGCGCGCCACGTCCCTCTTTCCAACCAGGTCATGGTCAATGAGGACGAGGCGATGGAGCTCATCGATCAGATCCGCTTCAACCTTCCCGACGAGATCAAGCAGGCCAACTGGACCGTCTCGGAGCAGCAGCGGATCATCACCGAAGCGCATGCCGAGGCGGCGCGCATCATGTCACGCGCCAACGAGCGGGCCGAAGAGACATCTTCGGATCACGAGGTGCTTCGCCGCGCGGAGAGGCACGCGACACAGGTCGTCAAGGACGCCCAGGCGAAATCAGACCAGATAATCCACGAGGCGGAGTCCTACGCGCTCGAGCAGCTGAAGCAGCTGGAGGCGCACCTTGGCCGCACTCTCGCCACCGTCCGCCGTGGCGTCGAGGCTCTGCAGTCAAGCGCACCACCAGCTGAAGAGGCGGGTGAATAAACGGCCGACCGGTAGCCCCACCCGGCTGCGCTCGCTTCGCGAACGGAGCCGCCCTCCCCACAGGTGGAGAGGGGTTGGTCCGGCCCCACCCGGCTGTGCTCGCTTTGCGAACGGAGCCGCCCTCCCCAGATGGGAAGGGGTTGGTCCGGTGCCGGGCCGAACCTAAGTGCCGGACCTAAGTCCGGTAAACTTCGGCAACGATGGCGCTACCAAAAGTCAAGCTGTCCAAGTCGAAGAAGGGCCGCCGGCGTTCGCACCTGGCGCTGGCGCTGGTCCAGATCCAGCCCTGCCCGAACTGCAAGAAGCCCAAGCGACCGCATTCGATCTGCCCGAACTGCGGCCACTATGCCGGCCGTGAGGTGATCAAGACGGAGTAGGCGCCGTGCCCAAGATCGCGTTCGTTTTTCCCGGACAGGGTTCGCAGCACGCAGGCATGGGCACAGACCTCCTCACCGACCCCGAGGTCGCGGCGCTGTGCGATGCGTGCAGCGCGAGCTCCGACGTCGACCTTCGGCGATTGCTCACCACCGCCGACGACGAGGAATTAAAGCTGACGCAGAACGCACAGCCCGCCCTGTGCTTCGTCGGGCTGGGCTTGACCCTGCTCCTCCGGCGTCGGGGCATCGAACCGGCGGCCGCCGCAGGACACTCGGTGGGTGAATACGCGGCCCTCGCCGCATCCGGTGCCGTCGGCGCGCCGCAGGTGGTGAAAGCCGTGGTCGAGCGGGGCCGGGCCATGGCAGAGGCCGCGCCCGCCGGCACCGGTTCGATGGCGGCTGTTCTTGGTCTCGACCCTCAGGCGGTGGAGGTCGCATTGGCCGGGATGAACGACGCCTGGCCGGCGAACTACAACACCCCCACCCAGACCGTGATCGCCGGCACGACCGCCGGTCTCGAAGCCGCCACCAAACGGCTGCAGGCAGCCGGCGCCAGGCGGATCGTGCCGCTGAACGTGAGTGCGGCGTTTCACACACCTCTGATGGCGCCTGCCGCCAAGCGGCTGAGGGCCGCCCTCGACCGCATCGAGTGGCGATCGCCGCGGATTCCCGTCATGGCCAACCTGACCGGACGGGAGCACCAGGGAGGCGATCGCATTCCTCACGTGATGGAGATGCAGCTGCGGTCGCCCGTCCGGTGGGCAGCGTGTGTCCAGGCGCTGGTCGAACGCGGCTGCGACTCGTTCATCGAGGTGGGTCCGAAGCGGGCCCTGACGGGCATGATGCGCGAGCTAGCGCCGGGCGCCAATGCGATCGCGGTCGGCACGCCGGCCGCCAGCGCGGAGGTCCCGATCACCGGCTGATCGGGCGCCGGCGTGAGCGTGACCAGGATCGGGCCGAACCCCGGTTCCAGCCGGGGCTGGTAAAGTAGCGGCGCACCCCCACACGCGGCTGCCGCACCGGAGGCTAGATTTGGAAACTCAGAAACTCAGCTACGAAGACTTCAAGAACATCGTCGTCGAACGCCTTGGCTGCGAGCCAGAGCAGGTGACGATGGATGCGTCCTTCCAGGAGGATCTCAACGCGGACTCGCTCGACCTCGTCGAGCTGATCTACGCGTTCGAGGAGAACACGGGCCTGGAGATCCCCGACGAGGACGCTGAGAAGATCACGACAGTCGGCCAGGCATGGGAGTACATCCAGGAGAAGTCCGGCTCATAGCACAGACAGCGGCGCCCCCGACCCCATCCCTACAACTGCTCCAGCAGAAGATCGGAATCCACTTTCGCGATCCAAGCCTCTTGCTCGAAGCGGTCACGCACAGCTCGTTTGCCAACGAGAGCCCTCACCTGTCCCCGCGCGACAACGAGCGCCTCGAATACCTGGGCGACGCCGTCCTCCAGCTCATAACCGCGGAGTACCTCTACAAGCACCACCCCGGCGCCACCGAAGGCGAGCTGACCCAGACCCGGTCTGCGATGGTGAACACCAACACCCTCGCGCTGCTCGCGGAGAAGCTGGACATGGGCACCTACCTGTACCTCGGCAAGGGGATCGCCAAGGGCGGCGGCCGCAACCTGAAGTCCCTGCTCGCCAACATGTTCGAGGCCGTCCTCGGCGCCGTCTTCCTGGACGCCGGTTACGACGCGGCCTACCACTACTACCTCAACCGGTATCGGTCGCTGCCGTCGCCGGCGCAGGACGAGAACTTCAAGGGCCGCCTGCAGCAGGTGGCGCAGGAGCGCTTTGGGGAGACCCCGTTCTACGACAGCGAGGGGGCCAGGGTCGGGAATCATCGTGAATACACGTCGGTGGTGTTCGCGGGCGCGGAGCCCCTGGGAACGGGTCACGGCGCGACGAAGCAGGAGGCCGAGCAGGACGCGGCAAAGGTGGCGCTCCAGGGCCTGGTGGGGAGCTCCAGCGCGCCGGCGGCGCCGAAGCCCGTCAAGACGGTCCGCGCTCGCGCTCCGCGAGCCCCCAGGGTACGGCCGGTGGCCGTGAGTGACGGCGCGCTCGATGCTCCCGCTGAGGTCGTCGAGGTGGTGTCGGAGACCGGCCATGTGCCTGCGCCCGAGCCCCCGACCGACCTGGCTCCCGAACCGATGCCGCCTGCGCTCGATCCGACGCCCGACGCGGCGCCACCCGCTCCGCGCCGCAGCCGCCAGTTCGGAGAGCCCCTCGAGTAGTTGAACATGTGGCAAGGTTCCCGGTCCTTTTTCCACATCTTGTATCCGAGGATCCGCCGACCCCTACATCTGCGACCTCTCTGATAGGCTGAGGCCGCCTTGTTCCTCCGCTCGCTGAACCTGCTGGGATTTAAGACTTTCGCCCGGCCGACCGAGATCCTGTTCGAAGGCGGCGTGACGGCGATCGTCGGGCCAAACGGCTCCGGCAAGACGAACATCGTCGACGCCGTGAAGTGGGTGTTGGGCTCCGGGCAGGCCCGCGACCTGCGCGGCCGGAAGATGGAGGAGGTCATATACGTCGGTGGAGAGCGGCGGTCGCGCGCGGCCTTCGCCGAGGTCACCGTGGTCTTCGACAACACCGCAGGCAGGCTGCCTGTGGATTACCGCGAGGTGGCCATCAAACGGCGGGTCGAGCGGGACGGGGAGAGTGACTACTTCCTGAACGGCACGCGCGTGCGCCGTCGCGACCTCATTCATCTCCTGGCCTCGACCGGCCTCACCCTCGATTCGTACGCGATCATCGACCAGCACGACATCGAGAACATCGTGGTGTGCTCGCCCGCGGAGCGCCGCCAGCTGCTGGAGGAGGCCGCCCAGGTGCGCGGTGTCAAGGCGCGCCGCCAGGAGGCGGGACAGAAGCTGACCGAGCTGGCGCAGAACCTCCTGCGGCTGGAGGATCTCAAGTCGGAGATCGAGCCTCGCCTGGAGATCGTCCGCGCCCAGGCGGCGGCGGCCCGCGAGGTCGCCAAGGCGTTGGCGCGACTCGAGCTGTTGCGGGGCAGCATCGTCTGGGAGGAGTGGCGTGAGGGCCGCGACGCGCATCGGCGGGCGACGGGGCAGGCACAGTCGCTGGAGCGCCGACTCGCCGAGGCGCGCGAGCTCGCGCAGGCGGCCGAGGCCGAGTTCCAGGCTTGGCGCGCCGAAGTTCAAGAGGCCCAGGACCGCCGCCTCAGGAGGCAGAAGAATCTGGGGCGCATGGGCCTGGAGCTCGCTGCTGCAGAGCACGCGCTCCAGCTGGCTGAGGAGCGAGCCCACGGACAGCGGGCGCTTGCCGATTCGGTCCGGCGTGAAGAGGTTGACAACCGCACGATGTCCGCCGCCGCCGACGCGCTGCACGCGCAGCTGACGGCCGAGTTCGAGCAGGCAAGGGTCGCCCTCGAGGTGGTGCCGGAGGCCCCCCTGCCGCCGCCTGCACTCGACCCCGCCGTGGTCCAGCATGCCCGCCGTGATGCCGAGCATGCCAGGCGGGCGGTGGCTGCGGCCACCTCTGCGATCGCCGGCCTGCGCACCCGGCGCGAGTTCCTGGACGAGCAGGTGGCTCGCAACGTCGCGCTGGCCGCGGCTGCCGAGCTGATACCCGCCGCCGAGGGGGCTGTAGCCCGTGAGGCGGAGGCTGCCGATGCGGCCGAAGCCGCGGCGATCTCGGTCGGGCGGCTCCGATCGGAGCTCGAGGGCCTTGACGCGCTCCGGCCGGCGACGGGTCCGGGCCTGGTCCGCCTGGGTGACGTGCTCACGCCCGAGCCCGGCTACGAGGCCGCCCTGTCGGCCGCGCTGGGCGCGCTCGTGGATGCACTCGTAGCTTCAGACGAGAGCTCCGCGTTGAGCGCGGCGCCGCCGACCGACGCGCAGCGGACGGTCCTCTATCCAGCACCCGCCGAAGGCTCGGCGAAGCCGGGGTCGCTGGCCGAGCGTGTCACCGTTCGAAAGGGCTACGAGCTCGTTGCGCGCCGGCTCCTCGGCCATGTCGTCGTCGGCCAGGATGTGACTCTCGCGGGGCTGTACCGCGAGGCCGGCCTGGTCCGCGCCGGGACCGACCCGCGCGTCGAGATCGATGCCCGGCGCTCGCGGCTCAGGGAGCACATCGCGTCGCTGGAACCGCAGATGCTGGAAGGCGAAGCGGCCGGTGCTCGGCTCAGGCTGGCCGAAACCAAGCTGGCCGAGCTGCGCGCCCGGGCCGCGGGCGGGACGAGGCTGGAAGAGTCTCGACGCATGCTTGAGGCGGCGCTGGCGGAGGAGAGCCTCGAGTCGGGACGGTTGCCCGAGCTGGAGAAGGCCGCCACGGCAGCAGAAGATCGGGCGGCGTCCGTCGCGCGCGAGCTGGAGGCCCATCTGGAAGCCCTTGGCGCGCACCGGGCGGCGTCGCATCAGGCGGAGATGGAGCGAGCCCGCTGGCGGGACCGAATCGACGACCTGAGACGCCAGCTCAGGTCGGTCGAGGAAGACCTGGCCGGACTGCGCCGGGCGGCTGAGGAGCGGGCCACACGCGTCGCACAGGCCGAAGGGCTGGCACAGGCCGCGGTCGAGGTCCTGCCGGCGTTGAAGGCGGCGGCGAAGCTCGCCAGGGCCAACCTGGCGGCGGCCGAGGCCGAGTCTCCCGGGGAGGAGGCTGAAATCGCCGAAGGTGCGCAGCGGCTGGGAGCGCTCGACGAGGCGAGGGTGGACGCGCGTCTCAAGGCCGGCACCCTCGAAGGAAACCTCGAGCTGGTCGCTCGGGAAACCGAGCTCCTGCAGGTGCGAATGGAGGAGATCCGCTCGCGGATGCCGGACGGTGTCGCTCCCGAGGAGGTCCCCGGCGGCAAGGCGCGAGAGCGCGAGATGCGCGCGCTGGAACGGCGCCTGGAGGAGATCGGCCCGACCAACGCACTCGCCGAGGCGGAGTGCCGGGAGCTGGAAGCGCGATTTGAGACCCTTCGCTCCCAGCTCGAAGATATTTCCGCCGCTCGGGAAGACCTCGAGCAGCTCATCGCGAAGCTGCGCGACGAAGAGGAGACGCGATACGAGGCCGTGTTCGGCGCCGTCGCGGCGAACTTCCACGAGTACTTCTCGCAGCTTGCACCCGGCGGGCGTGCGACGCTCAAGCACGCCGATGGCGACGATGGTCCCCGGTCGGGGGTCGAGATCCTGGTCCAACCTCCTCGCAAGCGACTGCAGAACGTCACCCTGCTGTCCTCAGGCGAGCGGTCGCTTGCGGCGCTGGCTTTGGTCCTGGCGCTTGATGAGGTCAACCCGAGCCCGTTCACGATTCTCGACGAGGTCGATGCCGCGCTGGACGACGCCAACGTCGGCAGGTTTGGAGAGATGCTCGCGCGGCTGGGCATAGAGCGCCAGTTCCTGGTGATCACCCACAACCACGTGACCATGTCGCACGCTTCGAGTCTGTACGGCATCCACCTCGATGAGAGCGGCTCGTCGCACCTCGTATCGGTCCGGCTCGAGGACATCCGCAAGCCCGCGACCCGAGCCGCCACGGCCGCCACGGCCGGCTGAGGGGCGGCGCGCGAGCGTTCGCGCAAAGCGGCGTTAAGGATGGGCCTTACTGATCGCTGGAACCGGGTCACCGCTCGGACACGGAACGCCTTTGGGGCGGGCCTCCGTGCTCTCAGCCCTCCCCTTGCGGCGGGCTATTACCGCGAGCTCGAGGAGCTCCTGCTCTCGGCCGACCTGGGACCGGCGACGGCCGCCCGGGTCGCATCTGGCGTGCGGGCCCGAGCCCCTCGAACCCGCGAGGATGCGCAGCAAGCCTTGGTCGCGACAGTGCTCCCGATGATGTCCGTGAGGTCCCGTGAGCTCGACCTGCGCGGGCGCCCTGCGTGTCTGTTGCTCTACGGAGTGAACGGCGCGGGGAAGACGACGACCATTGGCAAGCTTGCTTACCGCTTGAGGGCCCAGGGACACAAGACGCTCGTGGTTGCTGCGGACACCTACCGCGCCGCGGGGGTCGAGCAGATGACCGCGTGGGCTGAGAAGGTCGGCGTCGAGAGTTTCGCCGGTAAGCCGGGCGCCGACCCGGGGTCGGTAGTCTTCGACGGGCTGCAGACCGCGCGCGCCAGAGGCAGCGACGTCGTGCTGGTGGACACCGCCGGGCGGTTGCAGACACAACGCAACCTGCTCGAGGAGCTGGCCAAGGTCGGCCGGGTGGCGGCAAAGGCGCTCGGCGACGAGCCCTACGAATCGTTGCTCGTCCTGGACGCTGTCGCGGGCCTGTCGAGCCTCGTACAGGCACGTGCCTTCAACAAGGTGATCCCGATGACCGGGCTGGTGCTCGCGAAACTGGACAGCAGCGCCAAGGGGGGAGCGGCGATCGCGATCGAGTCCGAGCTCGATGTACCTGTCAAGCTCGCCGGAGTGGGGGAGGGGATCGAAGACATCGCGCCATTTGATCCGGCCGCTTTCCTGCGTGCGCTCTTCGAGGATTGACCGTGTACCGCGCAGATCCGCACTGTCACACCATCGCCTCCGACGGCATGGTCACGCCGGCTGAGCTAGTCGATGCCGCGGTGACTGCGGGCCTCGACCTCATCGCGGTCACCGATCACGACACGATGGCATCGGTACGCGAGACGAAGGCCCGCGGCGAGG